>DBGCEW010000030.1:0-8239 GCA_048357495.1 Frisingicoccus sp. | reverse complement strand
CGGCATCTTCCCGGCCCATGCGAAACGGAAGAATTTTCACCGGACGCCGTTTTCCCGAAAAACGGTCCGCCAGGATCATCGGCGCACCACAGTAGGCACACAGCGTTGAGGTCTCTTTTTCTTTCGTTAAAAACATTCCGCCGCAGTTTGGACAATGATATTCTTTTTCTTCCAAAATCTCTGAAACCGCCGCTTCCGGTTCCGTCCATGGCTGTATCTCATCCAAGGCCATTTCGCCGCCGCAATGACTGCAGCAAAGTTTGCCTTTTCTTATGTCATACGTCATTTCTGCACCGCATCCCGTGCATGGATAATGTAAAATCATCCCAACCTCCCCTTTTCTGCATTCGTTAAAAACAAATACGGAATAAAAAAGCACCGGTCTAAAAGTCTCCTTTGTGAAAACATTCAAACCGGTGCTCTCTGTTTAATCCCGTTTCATGCCAAGAAGAATACCTGTTTTAAAAATATTGCCGTCCATTGCAACAACCAATTTACCCTGGTTCTTCTCGATAATTTCTTTTGCCGTTTTCAGCCCTCCGGTAAGCTCTGCTCCCGGCGCTGTAATCGCTTTCGCAGCCTCTGCTGCCTCAGGCCGCACTGCATTTTTAACAATATAGATCAGCTTATTATCCTGAGTATATATTTCTGCATAGACTCTGGAATCTGCTTCTGTATACTGTTCCAGATTGTCATAAATCATGGAAATGGCTTTCCACATATCTTCTTTATTCATCTCAAGAATAATCGGTTTATCCGGTGTTCTCAAGGTTACTGCAACACCGTTTTCCTTCAGAATAGAACGGTGAAGTTTACGGATGTCTTTATTTAACTGAATAAAATCAAAGGATGTTGCGGAATCCCGGACTAAACCACTGTTTCCAAGAAGACTCTCCAGTTCATCCTTTGGAAGAATCACGGTATGATCACTGCTTTCTTCTGAAGAAGCTGCCAGTGCTTCGCCGCCATCCTGAATGGCCTCATCCACCGATGCCCCAAGATCCATATGCTCCCAGTCGCTTGCAGAAGCGGATACCGTTCCCCTTGCCAGGGCCTTTGTCACATCTTCCCCAAGATTCACTGTCGGACGGGAATCTTCACTATCGGACGGATCTGTCAAACCATTCTCCGGCACTTCTTCCTCAAAGCTTCCATCCTCTTCTTCCGTTTCATCCTCATATTCCGAATTTCCTTTGCGAATCACCCAACTGATAAAACAGATATTTTCCAATACGAAAATTACCGGAACCAGTATGTAAACCAGCGGAATTCCGAATACCTCGTAGAAATCCAGCCTGAACAGCGCCAGAACAAGGGCGCCGTTAACCACGATGAGAACCAGAATTGTCAACAGTATCCGAGGCACTGTTGAAAGTCTGCCCAAGCCGTCAAAAAGACGATACAGCAGCATGTTTTTAATGCAGGTTCCCGCTTTAATCCGGCGTACAAGACTGAAGTAACCACGGATGATAAAAATATAAGCCAGTACCAGAAATGCACCGACGGCAATGTTCCGGAAACTATATTCCGTGCCGAGCATGTAATAAGCGCCGTATAAAGCGCCGCCGCCCAATGCAATAATGATGATCGCCGCAAGCTCCGTAAAAACCCGGTCAAACCAGGTCAGACGGATTCCGGCATATCCACTGGCGTTTCCTGTAGCCACAATTGAAAAAATCAGCAAAATAATGAAAATTACCGCCGCTGCGATCAACACGATCCGCGCAATGCCAAAGGTTGATGTTAATTGTTTAAACTGCTCATAATTCTTATAAAAGCCATCATCCTTTGATGTCAATTCATTATCCACCGCTGCATAAATCGTATAACCGTTGTCCAGAGACGTCAGCTCATCCTTCCAGATGCCCTCTTCATAAGCCCTGTTATCCACGCCCGTATTCAGGCTGAAGGTGCCTTCTGAAGAATCCATCTTAATAAAGTAATGACTGGCCTCAATACGTTTTACCGCATCCTCATCGCTGACAATGACTTCTCTGTCATCTTCATCATAAACAGCAAACGAGAAATTTCCAACCTCACTCATATAGTTTTTAATCAGTTCCTGATTCACGTTTTCAAGTTCTTTTTCAGAAATCTCTCCCCGTTTCTCAATTGCCTCAACCAGATGAATCAACTGAACCACATTCCGGTTATATTCTTCTCCGAAGTAATGACTTTGATAGTAATCCGGTTCTGTGGACCAGCTGCCCCCGTTGCTGAAATATGTATATACCGAATATCCTGAAACTGCCATCACTACCGCAGCAATAAACAACAAACCACGCATCACTGCCTTAAACGGCATGCTCTTTGTCGGATGCCACCGGCCATCTTCGATCACGTCCAGTTCCCTCCCGGCGCCGGCCTTTTCTGCCTCCGACAGGGTGTCATATCCGGGTTCTTTTACAGACTCTCTGTCCACTTCATCCCAGAAGTCTTTTTTTCTGCCAAATAAGCCCATTTTCTATCCTCCTGTACATTCACTGACATTTATCATAACTCAATATCCCTTACATTTTACACTAAATACTGACTATTTTCAATGTTTTAGCGAAATTTCCTCAATCAGCCAATGATACAGTCCTTCGTAGACTTCCTCCCTGTTTACCTCATTCAGAATCTCATGACGGCCGCCTTCATAAAACATAATATCCACATTTTCCATGCCGGCCTGCACAAACATATCGTATACCTTCCGGACGCCCTTGCCGTTATTGCCCACAGGATCCGCATCTCCCGATACAAAGAATACCGGAAGCTTTTTCGGCATCCTCTGTATATTCTTTATATTTGTAATCACGCGGATGCCTTTAAACATTTCATAATAGCCATTCAGCGTAAATATAAACTGGCATCTCGGATCCGCCACATACCTGTCCACCATGGCCGCATCCCGGCTGAGCCAGTCAAAATCTGTCCGGGCCGGCTCGAAGCCTTTATTATAAGAACCAAATGCCATTTTATTCACCAAATGGCTCCGGAAACGCCATCCTTTCACGGCGGCAAGGACTCTGACCAGTCCACGGCCAACTGCAGCCAGGGCCAGCGGATGATAACCCGTTCCCATAATAATGGCTCCATCGACACTTTTTCCGTACTCGATCAGAAAATACCGGGTCAGAAATGATCCCATACTGTGGCCCAGAATATAATAGGGCTGATCCGGAAACCGTTTCTTAAACTGCCTCTGTATTTTGTGAAGGTCATTGACCATACACCGAAATCCATTCTCTCCGAGATATCCCCAGTCTTCCGGACTTTCTGCAGACTCTCCGTGGCCCAGATGGTCATTGCCCACAACAGCAATCCCTCTTTCGTTCAAATACCGGGCAAATTCATCATATCTGTCAATATGTTCCACCATGCCATGGGCAATCTGAAGTACCGCTTTTACCGGTTTTCCCTCAGGAATCCAGCAGATGCCGTGAACCCGTGTTTTTCTGTCTGCCGACTGAAAATAAAAATTCTGTTTTTTAGTCATCAACAACCGCCCCCAATACTTTACCAATACTGTCGTGAATCAACACATCCGCTTTCCGGTCATAAGGTGTTTCGCTCTTATTGATCAGAACCAATTTATTTCCCGTATAATACTGAATAAATCCGGCAGCCGGATAAACATTCAGAGACGTACCTCCAATAATCAATACATCTGCTTTGCGAATGGCATTCAGACTGGCTGTAATCGTCATCTCATTCAAGCCTTCCTCATATAAAACCACATCCGGTTTGATGATGCCTCCGCATTTTTCACACCTCGGCACCCCATCAGCCTTCAAAATATATTCGGTATCATAGGCTTCATGGCAGCGCATACAGTAATTCCGGTGCACCGTTCCGTGAAGTTCATAAACCCGTTGACTTCCCGCAAGCTGGTGAAGACCGTCAATATTTTGGGTCACAACGGCCTTCAGTTTCCCCAGCGCTTCCAGCTTTGCCAGCGCCAGATGGGCCGCATTGGGCTTTGCATCCGGGTAGAGCATCGTGCTTTTATAAAAATCATAAAAAATATCCGGATGGGCAATGAAAAAGGAATGGGATAAGATTTCTTCCGGTGAATGTTTATACCGTTGAATGGTATTATAAATTCCCGTTTCACTCCGGAAATCCGGGATACCGCTTTCGGTAGAAACCCCCGCGCCTCCAAAAAATACAATATTATCCGACTGTTCAATCATCTCTTTTAAAGTCATGCTGTATCCCCCTTTTCTACTTCGCCCAGCCACCGGATCGTTTGACCGCTTCATGCCAGCCGGAGATATATTTCTTCCGGCAGTCTTCATCCATATCCGCCTCAAAGGTCCGGGCCAGTTTCCAATTTTCTTTAATATCCTGTGTATCCTTCCAGTATCCAACAGCAATACCTGCCAGATAAGCCGCACCGAGGGCCGTGGTTTCCACACATTCCGGACGGTGTACCCTGGTATTCAGGATATCCGCCTGGAACTGCATCAGGAAATTATTAGCACAGGCTCCGCCATCCACCTTCAGGGCAGATAAACGGATTCCCGAATCTTCTTCCATGGCCTTTAAAACATCAAAGGTCTGGTAAGCCAGGGATTCCAGCGTCGCCCGGATAAAATGTTCCTTTTTCACACCGCGGGTCAGGCCGACCACCGTTCCCCGGGCATACTGATCCCAATAAGGCGCTCCTAGTCCTGTAAAGGCCGGAACCACATAGACCCCATTAGAATCTTCGACCGCCGTGGCATATTCCTCAGAATCCTTCGCCGACTTAATCATCCGCATCTCATCCCGAAGCCACTGGATGGCTGCTCCGGCCATAAAAATACTGCCCTCCAGAGCATACCGCACCGTACCATCGGCGCTGGCCGCAATTGTCGTCAGCAGACCATGGCTGGAAGCCACCGCTTCCCGTCCTGTATTCATCAGCAGAAAACAGCCGGTACCATAGGTATTTTTTGCCTCTCCCGGCTCAAAACAGCATTGGCCGAAAAGCGCTGCCTGCTGGTCTCCTGCAATACCGCAGATCGGAATCTTTCCACCGAGAATACCGCCATCGGTGCTGCCGTAAATACAGCTCGACGGCTTCACCTCCGGAAGCATGGACTCCGGAATATTCATGACCGCCAGAATTTCTTTATCCCAGCATCGTTCATGAATATTATATAACATCGTCCGTGATGCATTGGTATAATCCGTGACATAAACTTCACCGCCGGTCAGCTTCCATATCAGCCATGTATCAATGGTCCCGAAAAGCAAGTCCCCCTTTTCTGCCGCCTCTCTGGCACCATCCACATGATCGAGAATCCATTTGATTTTGCTTCCAGAGAAATAGGCATCGGCAATAAGTCCTGTTTTTTTCCGGATATCCTGGTCATAGCCCTTTGCTTTCAGCATATCAATATACTCGGAAGTCCTTCGGCACTGCCAGACAATGGCATTATATACCGGAAGGCCCGTGTGCTTATTCCAAACGACCGTCGTTTCCCTCTGATTGGTAATGCCGATTCCGGCAATGTTCTCTGCCGTCACTTCCGCTTTTGCCATCGCCTCTATGGCAACACTCATCTGGGTCGTCCATATCTCCATCGGATCATGCTCCACCCAGCCCGGCTTCGGATAAATCTGCTGAAATTCCCGCTGGGCCACACTGACAATTTCTCCGGCTTTGTTAAATAAAATGCACCGGGAACTTGTCGTTCCCTGATCCAGCGCCATCATATATCTTTCCATGTTATCCCCCCATCATTTATCTGAACTTTCTTCGGCTCAGTGTAATCCCAAAGGCTTTAAGCATTTCCGGTGTCTTCACCTGACGATAATAGGTTTCCGCCGCTACCGGATTCCCCATACACATACAGGCTTTTCCTGCCATAATGTGATAGCTTTCATCCGGATTAATGTCGTAAGCCTCCTCGTAGCAGCGCAGCGCCTCTTCAAAGCATCCGTTGCTCACCAGAAGATTTCCTTTCATCACCAGCAGATCATCGCCGTCCGGTTCCAGACCCAGGGCCCGCTCAATCGCTTTCAGACCTTTCTTCGGAAAACCCAGCTGGTAATTTGCCATCGCCAGATAATACCAGCCATTAACATTTTTACTGTCATAACGGGTGACATTCCGGGCCAGATCAAAAAAGCCCTTCACCGCTCCGATTCCCGGACAACGGTCTTCCATAATCTCCCGGGCAATGGCCTCACACTGCATCAGAAGCAATGCCGCCCGTCCCTGATTGGTTAATTTTCCACCGGTTCCAAGAATCATCTGCCCGCTGTTTTTCAGCCGGGCATCCACAGGAACCCGGGCGTAATCAATCACTTCAAAAGGACCTTCACCTTTCTCAATCATGGCCTTTAAAGACCCATACCGCCCATCGCCCATTTCAATGACCAGATAGTTTCGCTCTTTCCCAAAATGAATATTTTCTGCCGGAACACTGACAGGCCTTTTTAAAAGCCGGGCATTCTGCGTCTTCGTGCAGATATTTCCCTCCAAAAACAGTGCCGGATGGCGTATATAGCGGTAAACATCCGCCGTTTCATACCAGCCGACAATCTTATCTTCATAAATAAATATCACCGGAACGTCCTCAATATGGCTGCTTCGCACCGTCCCTTCATAAAAATCCTCCAGCTCAGCGCCTGCAGCCCCGTTCTCGCTCCGGTTTCGGCTTAACGCCCAGCAACAACCGGAATAATCAAAAAATTCGTTCATCCGAAGCGTTGCCAAATCATCTATTTTTACTGCCAGAATGGCCATTTCAAGTCTCCTTCCTTTGTCTGAAAGCCTTGTTCTATTGTAAATTTTATATGGTAATATTATAGAACATTTTACATGTTTATTCAACGAAAAGCCTTTACTTCCCATAGAATTTCAGCTACAATATGGGAGGAATAAAACATACAGAAAGGTAGATTTATTATGGCAAATCCGATTGTAACAATTACTATGGAAAACGGCGATGTGATGAAGGCTGAACTTTATCCGGAAATCGCTCCGAATACAGTAAACAACTTCATCTCTCTGATCCAGAAAGGCTTCTATGACGGAATCATCTTCCACCGTGTCATCGAAGGCTTTATGATCCAGGGCGGATGTCCGGACGGAACCGGCATGGGTGGTCCTGGTTACTCCATCCGCGGCGAATTCGCTCAGAATGGTTTTGAAAACAACCTGAAACACGCACCGGGTGTCCTTTCCATGGCTCGTACGATGATGCCGAACTCCGCAGGTTCTCAGTTCTTCATTATGCATCAGGCCGCACCGCATCTGGATGGTGCTTATGCCGCTTTTGGTCAGATCATCGAAGGTATGAATATTGTTGATAAAATCGCCGCTGTGCCGACAAACCGTATGGACGCGCCGAAAACACCACAGAAGATCCAGTCCATGACGGTTGAACTTTTTGGCGAAACTTACCCGGAACCGGAAAAATGTTAAAAGATTTTGAAAAAAAGGCTTGATTATTTTTCAATTATTTGTTAAGATAAGAAAGTCGCAAACAGAATTCTGTTATCGACAAATGCAGTTGTGGCGGAATGGCAGACGCGCTAGATTCAGGTTCTAGTGAGGTAACACTCGTGTGGGTTCAACTCCCATCAACTGCATTTGACGAAAAAAACCGTAAGCCTTGAGGGTTTACGGTTTTTTTGTTTCTCTCATCATCTCTTTTCTGCTGTAAAGTCGCGTTTTATTAAATCATCTGATTTGCGAGCTTCTTTATCAGCTTTGGTTATACCGTTAGGCTTACGTTTTGGCCTGTGATTAAGGCCAATTTCTTCCATGACGCGATAAACAGTTCTTTCGCCAGGAATATGTACATCCTCAGGCTGTTTGAACTGCAATGCCTGATATTTCCATGGTGCATCCTTTGTTTTTAAATATTTACTGAATGCTTGCCTGGAAACCTGGAGCACTCTGCAATAGAAAGAAATTTTGCCTTTAATCTCGCCGTCATCCGTTTTAATCGCAATAAACATTAATCTCTGTTTTTTGCTGACTTCCGACGGCTGGCTGCGAAAAAAGCACTGGCTTCTTCGAGAAATTCGTTTTCTTCCTTTAGACGACGAATTTCCTTATCCTGTTCCTTAACACGCTTTCTAAGCTCGATAAGTTCATCATTAAGAGATAATGCTGTTTTAGGAGAATGGACAGCTTCATTGGCGCTGAGCCGACCTTCTTTAAATGCCTTGATCCAGCAATAAATAGTTCCGTCAGGAACACCTAATTCTTTCGCTGCTTTATGCCCGCCAATTTCCTTGGCGAGTTTTACAG
>DBGCEW010000029.1:0-17123 GCA_048357495.1 Frisingicoccus sp. | reverse complement strand
GTTTCCTGCTCCATGTCCGCAGCGCTGTGTAGCTGGCATTGCGGATAACAATTTTACAAAAAGCGTGGAATGTGTACTCGATATGCTCTTTGTATTCTTCTGTGCAAGTCATAGGAAATTCCCCCTTCCCTCCGCAAAGAGTTGTGGCTGGTTGATAGTTGCTTTTTATGATGACAAAGGGCGGCAGCATTTTTTGCTGTCGCCCCTTGATTACCCATTTGCGAAACCGGGCGGGGCTGTCAACGGCGGGCTTTAGCCCGTTCATCTTGACCGTTGACTGCTCCGGCTGGGTTTGCTATTTACGCCTACTTTTATTTATTCGACTATTGCGCGTGAATAGTGCATCATTGCAATTTCCTCATATGTGATTTGAGGAAGTTCAGTGTTTTTATCCCATAACAACTCACTATTGTCTGGTGAACCATAATATACAGCGTTTTTGTTTTCAATATTAACTGTATATACAATTCTTAGATTATCTTCACCCCGATTTTTTTCTTTAATAATCGGACGCACGATAGAAAGATAAACATTTCCCTTTTCATCTGTTTCAGAAACAACAGTTCCACCTAAATAACCATCGGTTGTTTCTAATACAACAGCAATATTATTCACATCGTCTTTAATGGCATATTCCGTGGTATTAACCACATTGTTATCAGCTGCAATGAAATTCGCTTTATATAAACCATACCGTCCAGCAGAGAAAATAATAAAGCACAAGGTTGCAAGCAAAATCCCCTTAGCAAAAGATTTACAAAGAGATTTTTTCAGCTTTTTCGCAACTCCGCTAAACATTTCTTCTTCAATTTCCTGTTCGCTGGAATTGGTGCTTTTCAAGCTGACACTCATTTTTTGAAGAATGTGCGAACATTCTTTACAATCTGCAAGGTGTTCTTCTACAATTTTTTTAGTTGTATCAGAACAAACACCATCGTAATACAATGGCAATAAATCTCTAATCAGTTCACATGATGTTTTCATATTTTTCCTCCATTTTTTCAATGATTTTTAGTTTGGAACGATGAAATGTCACTCGTGCCCAGCTCTCGGTTTTCCCAAAAATATCTGCAATTTTTTTGAAAGACAAATCCCCAAATATTCTTAGCATAAATACTTCTTTGTACGGTTCGGATAATTCATGTAGTAGCCGGTGTATCTCCATTGCCTTTGACTCATTTTCTAAAACCACCTCAAAAGAAATGCTTTCGGGAAATTGCAAAATATCAGGGTCATCCAAAGGAACAGTTTTCTTGAGCTTTTTTAAGTACGCATAGTAGGAATGTTTGGCAATTTGACATAGCCATACTCGTATTTTGCAATCTCCTCTGAAATCTTTAAAAGACTTCAAAGCCAAAAAGAATGTTTCTTGTGTTAATTCCTGTGCAATATCAGAATTATTACTTAGAGATAGCAAATACTTAAAAACATCGGGATAGTATAAGCTATACACTTTTTCAAAATCTTCCACTATTTCACCTCCTTCGCCTATATGAGAAGTGTACACCAAAAACGTTACACATTTTTTCAAGAATATAATTATAACGTTTTTCATCAAATGTTTCTACCACGATTGCGGAATAGTGGTGGGCGGCTATTCGTTGTTCTTTTTGATTGTTGCTTCTTTATTAACCATGAGCATTTGGCCTGGGGTTCCATCATGGAAGATATCTGGCTGATCAGCTTTTCCATCGACAGAAAGGCGCAGTTTAAGCGGATTCCACCCCGCTCGATTTTACTCATATCCAGAATATCATTGATCAGGCTGAGAAGATGCCTGGAGGAAAAAGATATCTTCTTCAGGTAATCCTCCACCTTTTTCCTGTCCCCCAGATTGGCAAGTCCCAGAGTCGTCATTCCCATAATCGCATTCATCGGCGTACGAATATCATGGCTCATGGAGGATAAAAATTCACTCTTTGCCCGGTTGGCCTTTTCTGCCTCTACCAAAGCCTTCTCCAGCGCTTCTTTGGAACGTCTCTCCGTTTCTATCACATCTGTAATATCCGCTCTCACCAGACAGATTGTCTGCCTGTTTTCATCTCCCCAGAGGACATTTATCTGCTTGTAACGTATGCCGTCCTCGCCCTTATATGGCAGCACAAAATCATAACCGCCGGGAGCCTCTTCCAGTCTCTTCAGCATATCCTCCACAGAAAGCTGCATCTCAATCTCCGCTGTGTCATCTCCCTCGCCAAACCGGCTGGAAAGCTTAACAACCTTACTGTTATAGTCCGTCAGCATATACGGAGGAAGATTTTTCAGTACCGTTTCCCGGGTATACATGGTCAGCACATTGCTGTCCAGTTCAATGAAGCATGCCAATTCAAATGTATAGGCAATCATATTCAGAAGGCCCCTCTGCTCACGCACGGAATCCGTGATATCTGTACGCGCAAGACAGGCACGTCCCAGGCGCAGATCAATGGCCGTCACCACCAGCTTTTTCGCACGGGTGCTGCCGTCTTCATCCACAAGAGAATAGGAAAGCGTATAATTTTCATCCTTTTTCAGCCGTTCCAGCATATAATCGGCTTCCAGTAACTTTGCCACATGTGCGCTCTCTCTTGAAAAAACCTGATTTTTCATAAGCCATGCCAGACGCTGGGAATAACTTCCCTGTACAGCCATTTCCTCTCCGCCCATGCCATTCATCAGAACATAGGTATCACTGAACAAATCGACATCTGCGATCAAATCACAACTGTTAATAGAAATCTGGTGCAGAATCTGATCATGAACGACCTGATTTGTCACATCCGTTACTGTCAGAATTCCCGTAATATCCCCGGTATCCGGAGCCTCCAGCAGATTCACCTTAAACTGGGCATACCGCCCTTTCTTCTCTCTCGGCAGCTGAATAAAATACCTGCGCTGGATTTCCGTCTCTCCTTTCTTAAACGATATCAGCGACGGCATATTCAGAAAAGAGCGCCGGAAATCCTCCCGCTCTTCAGGATCCGCCACCAGTGTCGATATTCCTCGAAAAAAATCCTCTCTGATATCGCCAAAAGTTTCCAGAAGCTCAGACCCGGTGTGATCATCAATTTCCGTAATCCGGTTTGCCGTAATATTGCAGTGCCCCAGAACCATTACATTTGGTCCCGGCGTAAGGTAATGCTGCAAAAGCTGTTCCTGATATTGCTGGCGCAGCATTCTGGCATCCTCTATCTCTTTGGTAATATCATGATAATCCACATAAACCCTTGTATCTCCGCCTTCGCTGAGAATCAGGGAAAACATTGCTTTTACCCAGAGGTAATCTGCCTCTCCCTTCTTCAGACGGTAGACAATCTCATAATGCTCTCTTCCCTCTGAAATACATCGGTTAAGCTGCTCACTCAGCCGCTCGCGGTCATCCGGATGCACGCCGGCTAGAGCGTCCTTCTGATAAAGCTCCCAGACCTCTTCCTGAGACATATCCACCATCTCCGCAAAACCATCGGATAAAAACTCCGGAGCCATTCCCCCGCCCTTTTTATGGCACACAACGGCCGCACCGCCCGGCAGATGCTTCAGAACCGTCTGGAAATACTGTTCCAGCCGTTCCTTCTCCTTTTGAGCAATCACATCCTCTGTCACATCCCGCACATACTTTACATATGCCGGTTCCCCGTCCCAGTCATACTCCCTGAAATATGTACTGTAAAATCGCCCGTACTGTTCAAATACCGTTGGTTCAGGACAGCTTTGGTCTTCCGCTTCATAATGACCAAATGTACAAAACAGACAGGGCTCCGTCCTTCCGTGAAGGGCTTCATAACACTTTCTTCCGGTTCTTTCCCTGCCTGTGTTACCCTCCGGTGAAAAAACCAGCCGGGATTCATTTTCATATAAAAGCTCATAGGTCCCCTGCCGGATGACATAGATACCGTCCGCCGTTTCCTCTGCAATATGGCGGAACAGCAGAAACTGGGTCGGCATATCCGTCAGAGTTCCGAAAAAACCGGTTTCATCTACCTTACCGAAAAAATGGCACCACTTCCAGCCTTGCAGCTTATGCATCATCCGAAAACAGATATTGGCATTTTCCCTTCGGATAAAAGCTTTCCAAAATCCATTTCTGATACCTCTTAAATCCTGTTCATGAACCATCCCTGTCAGACCTTCTCGTACCAGACTTTCAAATTCCCCCTCCGAATACCCGAATATTTCCCCTGTTCCTTCGGAGATATAATCCAAAATAATTTTTTCTCCTGCAGCCCGGCAATGCACAATTCCCGCCGGCAGACCAGGAAAAATATTCTGTGATAATTTACCATCCATAGTATACCCTCTCTTTGCTCCTCGCTGACAGCTATCATCGAGACAGATACTTGACAAGTATCTCTTCCATCTGTTTCATATCCACCGGCTTTGCAATATGCTCATTCATGCCTGCGCTGATCGCGTGATTGATATCCTCCGCAAATGCATTTGCAGTCATAGCCACAATAGGCAGGCGTTTCAAATCCCTGCGCCCCAGGCTCCGTATTGCCGTTGTCGCCTCATAACCATCCATAAGGGGCATTTGAATATCCATAAACACAAGCTGATAATGCCCTTTTTCAGAATTTTCCAGCATATGAACTGCCTCCCGGCCGTTTCGTGCCCAGTCAACCGATACCCCCGTCATACTCAGAAGCTCCCCTGTAATCTCCGCATTGATTTCGTTGTCCTCAACAAGAAGAACCCGTTTCCCCTGAAAATCAATGTATTCCCCAAATACAGATGTATTTTCCGGTGCTTCCTCTCCGTCTGTCACCAGCTCCCGAAAACTGTTGATCAGGCGGCTCCGAAACAGGGGCTTCATCAGGAACTTGTCCACGCCTACTGCCCGGGCATCCGCTTCGATTTCCGACCAGTCATACGCTGTCAAAAAGACAATCGGAATGTCCGGTCCCATAACCTCCCGAAGCAGACGTGCCGTTTCCACCCCGTCCATATCCGGCATTTTCCAGTCCAGAAGCACGGCAAAATAATCTTCTTTCTCGGTATGCTGTTTTTCTACCAGCTTTACCGCTTCTCTGCCGCTCAGACACCACTCACCGCGCATACCGATTTCATCCAGCATAATACAGGTACTTTTACAGGTAATTTCATCGTCATCCACCACAAGCACCGGAAGGTTCATTAAACTTTCCGGAAGCTCCAGTCCGTCATCCTCTATCTTCAGATGAATGGTTACGGTAAACCGGGTTCCCTCATTTAATTTAGACACGACCTGGATATCGCCGTCCATCATGCGGATCAGATTTTTTGTAATCGTCATACCAAGTCCGGTTCCGCTGACCTTTGTCAGCCGGGTATCTTCTGCCCTTGTAAAAGGTTCAAACAAAATCTTCTGAAAATCCTCGCTCATTCCGATGCCATCATCCTCAAAACAGAACTCATACTCCCCATAGTTCCTGCTGTGAGACGGACGTTCTTTGATGGATACACTGATCGTTCCCCCATCCGGTGTATATTTCACGGCGTTGGAAATCAAATTGACAAAGGCCTGCTGAATCCGAAGACTGTCTCCAAGAACCCATTCATGCTTCAGGTTTCCCACACACACCTGAAGTTCATGTCCATGCTCCCGAATCTGAGGCATGACCATGGCAATCATATTGTCAATTAAATCCGCAAGATTAAATTTATCCTCCTGAAGCTCTACAGCGCCGGATTCAATTTTACTCATATCCAGCACTTCATTGATGAGACTCAGCAAATGCTTGGAGGCAACGGTTATTTTTCCCAGGCACTCCTGTACTTTTCTGGTATCATCCAGGCTGGCCCCGGCAATGGCTGTCATGCCGATAATCGCATTCATCGGTGTCCGGATATCATGGCTCATCCTGGAAAGAAAGTCGGATTTGGCCATATTGGCCGATTCCGCATATTGATAGGCCTCCTGGATCGCCTGCTGCTGCTTTAATTTTTCCGTGCGCCTTCTGTCAATATCTGAATGATACATGATCACGGTAGAAGGAACACCGTCTTTAAATTCCGCGACCTGAAATGCGCTTCGGCGCCATGGATTATTTTCCAGAGAGGACATATATTCAAATTCGACTCTGCGTTCCGACATTAACGCCTTCCGAAGGTTTTCCGGCTGACAGAAGGTCACAAAAGTTTCCTTAAATTCCGGTGCCGCCAGTTTTCTCACTACCTCAGAAAACATTTCACTGTAGCAGCCCCTGACGGGAAGGGGAATAGTATCCTGAGCAGCATAATGAAGAATCGTAAATACGTCCTCTTCCAGATTAATCTCAAAAATGCTGATATAATCGTTTTTCATGGTATGAAGCACCCGTTCCAGCTTCCGGTGTGCCTCTTCTCTCTCCCGCCACTTGTTAATATCCGTAATCGTACCGAATATTTCTCCGGCGCCCGATAAATGTTCCACAACATTGGCTGTCATGGCATACCAGTGCCGTTTCCCGGTTTTTCTGCTGTACAGCTGCACCTGAACATGCTCCCTGCTGCCCTTTAAAAGCAATTCCTGAAGCACCGGAATATCGCTTTCCGGACAAAATTCCCCGGCTGTCAAACGTTCTGTAAAATGATCAAAATAATACTTTTCTTCCGATTCTCCCGTCGAATCCGGCGGAGAGAAAATTGTAAAATCATTATGCGCCTTGTCATAGCGGAAAGTAAACCGGCCCTCAACATAAGCCGCCTGTTTGTATCTCTCCTGTTCCATATCCTTCATGTAACGGCTTGTGATATCCCGGTACACACCCACGGCTGTTCCGGTAGGCTGTCCGTTTTCATCCATAATTGCACGAAAATGTAATTCCTGAACCGACTGACTGCCGTCTGCCTGTATGAGTTTCACAATACCTCCGGCTTCCGAAGCGCCATGGATTACTGCCTCATGAATACGCAGATATTCCTGAACCGTATCCTCTGAAACAATTCCCCGCTCCACCATATCGTAGGGAACACCCGGCTGTTCCTCTGCCACACCAAAGGTTCTTGCTGTCTGCTCATCCACAAAAATTGTCTGATTTGCCGTATCATAAGTAAATACCAGACTGCCCGATTCTTCTGCTGCAATCTGAAAAGCTTTCATACTGTTGTATAGTTTTCGATTGATTTTCTCCAACTCTGTCATATCTTTTCCCCATTCCCAGTATCTCTTTATATTTCCGTATTTCTATTACTTATTTTCTTTTTCAAATTTCCCGATGATATATACTGTCTTTTCATATATATCCTTCACAGCATCCAGCAGGGCCTCTTTTCCCTCTGTTTTTTCTTCTCTCAGAGCTTCTGTAAGATTACTGCTTGCTTCATACAATCCGGTAAAACCGAGATTCTGAGAGACACCCTTCAAAGTATGGGCCGCAAGAAAAGCGCCTTTTCCATCCCCCTTCTCCATCGCTGTTAACAGGGACTGAAAACTCCGGTCATCCGGAAATTTCAACACAAATTTCCGAATAAGCTGCTCACTTCTTAGACGCTGAAGTACTTCTTCATAATTACTGCCTATCGCCGCATAACATTCCTGTATTGTCATCACCGATTCCTCCTTTTTCATGAAATCAGGCCTGAATTTTCACTGTATTCTTCAGCTTCTTCGCCTTATACATCAGCCGGTCGGCAACATCCACTGCATTCTGAACAACATTTCCGGAATAAACACCGCCAAGACTGATCGATAGTTTCATATCCGGATATTCTTCCATAGACAGCGTTTCCACCCGCTGACGGATATGTTCAAGCTTATCTTCAAACCATTCCTTCCCCATTTGCGGAAAAATCAAAAGGAATTCATCCCCGCCATATCGAATCAAAATATCCGAACTTCGGATATTTGTCTTTATAGCCTGTGCAATGGACTTCAATGCTCTATCCCCGGCAATATGACCAAAGGTATCGTTTATCTGCTTAAAATTGTCAACATCAATCATCGCCACGGCCGCGGCCCCTTTCAGTTGGTCCGTTTTCTCCTCATAATAACGGCGGTTATAAACACCTGTCAGAGAATCCGTATAAAGCGCCTGATTATAGTTGAGAATTTTATCCGTCAGTTCTCCCTTTTCCTTTACATCCATAAGAAACATATCTTCTATACGATTTACCATTTCCAGTACATAGGGTTTTTTCCCGATTTCCACATATTTGGCAATCACCTGATAAATATGGGAATCTGTGAACTCCAGCTTACAAAGCCGCTCTTTTCTCTGAAAAGCCCGATCAGAAATACAATTTTCACATTTATCCGTTCTTTTCCACATATGATAACAGCAATGAGGGCTTTCCCGGACTGTGCCGTCCGCCTCAGTTTCAAGCACCACTGCTTTATGTACATCGATAATACGCACTTCGTCAAATACCTGTGCAAGCTTCTGTATGACAGAAACAATATTCTCACCGGAAGCATCTGTATCCGCCCCGTTTTTGAATTCACTCGTATATTTATCATGAATATCAATAATCTTGCCTACGGTCCCCATATATTCCGGATATGTTCCCCCAGTCCACAAAGACCGGGCATGCACACGATGCCATCGGAGTGTACCATCTACAGGAAGCATCACTTCCAGCTTTACATCCGGTTTTTCCGGCGTTGTCTGATGAAGGGCCTCTGTCAGTTCCCCAATCTTTTCTTTTCCCATAAACGACTGATCTCTCTTCTGAGGATCAATAAATGTCTGATCCAGTCCCAGTCTTTTTGATGCCCAATTGGACAGGGAAACCATCGACGTCAGAGCATTATAGGTAAACTGAATTTCCTCCGCTGTGGAAGCAAAAAATCTGGCCTTTTCCCGTTCCTGTTCGATAAGTTGAAATATTTTTCCTGAATCCTCCAGTTCATTGCTTTTCAGGAGTTCATCCATCTTAATCTTTGTCTGAGGCCCGTCCATCCATGCACTGTTTCCATTCCATTGCATTTCTTCTTTCAATTGTCCGGAGACCTCTGTCAGACATTCCAGAAGGAGGGGATTAAAGGCACCGCATTCCCCGTTAAGAATCATCTCCACCGCTTTTTCATGAGGAAAGGCTTTTTTATAACACCGTTCGCTTGTCAGAGCGTCATAGACATCTGCCAGAGCTACAATCTGAGCCGAAATCGGAATTTCCTCGCCTTTTAAGCCATCCGGATATCCCCGTCCGTCCCATCTCTCATGATGCCAGCGGCAAATATCATGGGCTATGGTTATTAACGGATCCTTTCTGGTTTCAGAAATGCTTTTCAACATCTCTGCACCTACGGCAGAATGGGTTTTTATAATTTCAAATTCTTCCGGCGTCAGTCTTCCCGGTTTATTGAGTATAGATTCCGGAATGGAAATTTTTCCGATATCATGCAGTGCAGAAGCTGTCCCGTAAAGAACAATGTCCTCCGGAGTCATTGGATAACGGTCGGTCTTCCCGACCAGATGCCGACATAAAAGCTCTGTCATCGAACGAATATGGACAACATGAAGTCCGCTCTCCCCATTTCGGAACTCAACAATATGGCTGAGAATCGCAATCATCCGATTACTGGTCTTTTCCTTCTCATATACCTGCTCTGCCACCATCTGCACCAGACGCTTCTGTTTTTCAAATAACATCAGTGTATTTATCACACGTCGGCGCACAACCAGCATCTCAAACGGACGGCTGATATAATCCGTCGCTCCCATTTCATAAGCCCGCTCTACAAAATTGGCCGAACTTTCCGCCGAAATCATAACTACCGGAATCTGTCCGATCCATCCATATTTTCTCATAGCTTCCAAAACCCCAAAACCATCCAGTTCCGGCATCATAATATCAAGAAGCAAAAGATCTATATCTGCCGCCCGCTCACGAAAAATATTAATTGCTTCCATCCCATCCTGCGCTTCGATCACCGTATATTCGTCACCAAGCATATCTTCCAGAATAGCACGGTTCATTTCCGAATCATCTGCAATCAGTATCGTATACCTGTTTTTCATCTCTTTTTCCCCATTTTAAATCTGTTTATCTGGTCCGTAATCTGATGACGTACAATCGCAAGGTTATGGATTGGTTTCCTTCTGTAAAAGCGCCAGATATTCAAATACATAGTTTATAAAAATTATAAACTACCATTGACACAAAATCAACTCTTTCGCCCCCTGGCAAGCCGCGTATTTTGATAACTTTTCAGATGACCTCCGGCACCGCTTTTATTCCACTGATGTTATGATAAACAAGTCAAAAAAAAAGCGGTTAATCCAAAAAGATCAACCACTTAAAAACATATAAGCTGCTATTATTCATATTTTTTTCCAACAGCATAAATTAAAATAAACATACCGCTTAATATCCCAATCAGAAAAATTTTTTTCAGGACATTCCACAATAGGATATCTGAAAAATAGATGATCAAAACTCCCGTCAGTGGATACAAAACCGCCGCTGCAAGTGTCCATATTTTAAATGCAGTGCATATATAGGGCCAGTTCCCATTATTAAATGTTAATCCAACCATATGCATACTGAAAATCCCCTGGGAAACGTAATTTATCCTGTTTCCGTCATAATAAGCCGGTAATAAATCTTTTGCACAAAAACAGAACCAGCCGCCAAATATAAGCATTAAAACGGTAACCAGTAATACATCTCCTCGCATTTCTTTTAAGGGTATCCCTGATGCAGCCAGCATAATAATTTCTGTAACGGATATAAAAAAGCATAACAGATAAGCCAATATCCAATTTTTCTTATGCTGGCGCATAGAATTTGTAACCGATAAATCAATCGAACTTACGACTAATCCTTCAACTTTCTTTGTATTAAGACTTTCCTGTACATCTATTTTTTCACCACATAACAGTTCCGTCACCGTAACTTCGAAAACATCTGCAATTGGTATGAGTAATGCGACATTTGGCATACTCATACCACGTTCCCATTTGCTGATTGTTTTATCGGACACGTATAACTTTTCGGCCAGCTCTTTTTGTGTCAAATTATTTTCTTTTCTTAATTCAGCTACGAATAAACCAAATTTTTCATTATTGATTTGATACATATCTCCACCTCCTGCACACATATTACAATGCAGGCCTGGATAAATCAATCTACCGGCAGTAGAATGGCCTTGCTTATGATATCTTTTGCCTGCCGGCAGAGAACTTCGTATGCCAGATCAAAGGCCGTTGGAAACCATGCCGTAAACATATCCGGTTCTTCTTCCATCCACTTTTTCAACCCATTCATTGAAACCCATTTTATTTCTTCTATTTCATCACAATTATATTTTATATCAGATACAGCGCCATCATAGATCGGACTGTATAGAAAAACATGATCCACTTCGTTTTCACAAATATCCCCAAAAGATGCAAAATACGAAAATTTTCCACATTCGTAAATAACATCCCCACCATCAGGTAATACTCCGATGGCTTCCGGCTGAACAATATGAAAGTTCGTTTCTATACCTAACTCTTCTCTCAATCGGGCATTCAGGCAATTTTCCATTGTTTCATTCTTACGCGGGTGTGAACAGCATGCATTTGTCCATAAACCACCCGAATGATACTTCCCACGGGCTCTTTTTTGTAAGAGCATTTTTTTGGTCCTCCAGTCAAAAATAAAAATTGAAAACGCCCGGTGTAAAAGCCCTCTTTTGTGAACATCCATCTTGTCACCAAAACCAATTTCTTCATCCCTGCTATTCACCAGAATAATTTCTTCATTCATTCTCCATCACCTTTCCCCAATAAGGCATACCTCGTATCGGTATCCCCTGACTTTTCTCCCGCTATCCTTACAATTTCCTCTAAATCCATCATGGGAATATCCGGCAAGGTTTGCTTTAATGCCCATTCCGGATGAACTAATTCCGCATTGATCATAGCATCTACCTTTGCTCCTTTTCCCGGATCATCAATTTGTACTACGGAAGCAGAAAGCTTATTTACATTTTTTCGCGGCAAAACCCATTCCACAATTATTCCGGAAGAACCGTCTGTATCCATGGCCCTGAGAAATTCATCCGCAATATATCCGGCACCGAGAACTCCTATTTTAATTGTTTCTTTCCGTAATAATTCTTTCATTGCCAATACCATATTTTTATTGATTATTTCTTTGTCTGTATTCTTATATTTTCCCAACATCCAATCCACCGTACAATAATGATCATAGGGAAAATATTCGGAATCAATCAAGTAGTCGGCCATGCCATTACAGGTTCTGCATCCCAGATTACGGATTCTGTGTTCCTTTAAATGTCTCCTGCTCAAATTGCGATAGGTATGTGTACTTTTGCAATGGGGGCAGGTAATCGTTACGGCCAGTCTCCCGTCTGCCTGCTCGTCTAAGCAAAGCAATGTTCCCTGATCCCTTGTTTCATGTTGTAACAGCCGTGCAGCTTCACCGACAATACCATACTCCCTGTCCGTCATTTGGGTAATATTTAAAATCCATTTTCCATTTTTAATAAATTCCGCTTCGCTGGAAATCAATCCATTTTTGACGGCATGATTGTAATATCTGCTTCCCGGATATGTTTGAATGTACGTAAATGCATTTATCGGCTGGTGTTTATAATTTTCCATATGCTTTCGATTCCACTGAATCGATTCCCATACCGTATCAAAGCATTCTGTTTCAGCCCCAAAAATCAGATTGCCTGACGCTCCCACGCCGCATTCATAGGAAACCTGAAGGGCTTTTTCTATCGTCTCCTGCTTAAGATGCTTTTGCATATTATCCAATACCGCCTGTGACATACTTTCAATGCCAAAGCATGCGCCAATACATCCGGATTCTTTCATGGCCTTCATCATTTCATAATTATATATCTCGGCCCTCATCTGGCATGCCCATGCAATATGATAGGGTTTGATTCGATGGCTGAATTCAATGACCGTATCCGGATCCATGCTAAAGCATTCATCTACTAAAGCAATTCCGTTGATATGATATTTTTCAATCCACATGTCCAGTTCTTCAAAAAAATTGTCCAGTCCCCTGGCCCTGTAACCTCTGCCGATAGGATGAAAACAGAAGCTGCACATATATGGGCACGACCGGGACATCAGCATTGGCATCATTCTCGGTTCGTCCGAATAATATGTAAAATAATTATACCATCCATCCACTCTCTGATGACTTAAATATTCCTCAATGGCTAACCCTTCATATGACGGAAAAGGAATCGCATCCAGATCATGTATCGGTTCTCTTTTTTTTGTTTGGTGGTAACCCTCCGGATCTTTATACACAATCCCTTCAATTTCACGGATGTCTGTACCCTGTTCCAATGCCATCGCCAATGCAACATCTGTTATCTCACCTTCTCCGATCACGGCAAAATCAACACCGGTCAATTCAGAGAACAGGATGGGCGAAGCAGAAAAGCCACCGCCGCCGCCTATTGTTATAATTTCAGGATTCGCAGCTTTAGCAATGTCGTAAACACGTTTGAGCATCGGATACTCTGCACTCAATCCGCCGCAAAACACAACATCAAACTTGCCATCTATGATTTTTTGATAAAGTGCTTCAAAGGGGTCTCCCTCTACAAACATCATATTTATGCCATCCACTTCCAGCCCTGCTGCCCTCAGAGCGCCATTCACATATGCAATTCCCAATGGCATACAATATTTTTCTTTCTGTTTATATTGCTCAATCGGTTGAGCTACTACTAAGTACCGCATCTTACCATACCCCTTCGGCAATTCCTCTTATTGCCACTTCAACTATTTTTCTGTATTCCTGGCAGCTTTGCATACTTCTCGGGTAGATTTCCCCCGTTTCAAATTCATTGATTCCCATACAGGATGCACAGATATTTTTTGCAATACACTTATTGCACCTTTCATAATTTGATCTTTTTGTTTCTTTGAAACGACCACTTACCTTTTTGTAAGCATCCGTTTCAAAAATATTATCCTGTACATTTCCCATAAAGCAATCCTGTCTGTCAATAAACATCATGCATGGATAGACATTTCCTGTATGCGCTACCGCAGACCATTTAACCGCCGCCGGACACGGACTATCCGTCAGAGCGCCGCCTTTTTTTAATCGCCGGATAACCGCTTTTAATCTCGTGTGGGTGCGGGAATCCCCCGCTTCTGCCCGAATAAGGGCATCTTCTGCCGATTGGTACATCGGATCGCTGCCTTTAATGCTGAATGGAAGTGAAGCATCTGCTGTCACTAAATGAATATTTATTTTTTTTGGTTCTACAGGAAATATATCGGATAATTTCCATAACAAATCATTGATCGATATCCCCGCCGTTTCATGCACCCCCGTATAGGTCGCATTAATTGAATATGGCTGTACATTGTCTGTGGCCTCTCGAAGACGGAAGAAATTATCATAAATCACTTTAAAGGTTTTATTTTTCTTTGGATAGACACGAAGCAGATCATGCACGACTTCATCTCCGTCAATACTAAAAACAACCTTCATCTTATATGTTCGGATTAACTCAATAAATTCCTGATTCATGATTGTTCCGTTCGTTATAATTTTAAATACGGGTTTTTTAGACATAACTCCCTGTGCGTACAATTTTTCTATATATTGGCCCACAGCCAGAATTACCTCTTGATTTAATGCAGGCTCGCCGCCAAAAAATTTTATTTCTCTTATGTACGTATATTTTGAATAATATAAATCTAAGGTACGCAGCGCCGTTTCCACGGACATGTTCCCCGGTTCAGAAATATATGTACTATGGCTCTCATAACAATATTCACATTGCATGTTGCAACAATTTGCAATATGCAGGATCAGCGTATCAAATTCAAGTTCACTGCATGCCTCGGATTCCTGAATCAGCTTTGGTTGATTTAGTGGCTCTCCCAGATATTGCTCATAATCCTTACTGTCTGCCGGATATTGATTGAAATCCATCACTTTCTCTTCCTGTAATTTCCAAATTTTTAAAGATTCGGGATCAAACACCGCTATCCCGCCATTTTTTAATTTATACTTAATAACCATT
Organism: Frisingicoccus sp.; assembly: GCA_048357495.1. Taxonomy (GTDB): domain Bacteria; phylum Bacillota; class Clostridia; order Lachnospirales; family Lachnospiraceae; genus Frisingicoccus. The sequence goes on along the minus strand of DBGCEW010000029.1, from coordinate 2,221 downwards.
ATCTTCCCTCCGGATTTTAAAAATTGATTATTTTCTGCGCGATCATTTTTGCAGACTGAACAGCCTGTGCAATTCCTTCCCCGGTTAATATATTATTTGTTCCGGCAAGATCGCCGCAACACATTGTTTCATGATGAATCAAACATTCCGAGAAATCCGTATTGCCTAATAACGCTCCTTTTGCAGACCTTACAACCTCTATTCCAAAACAACTGGATTCTATCCACCTTTTTCTGCCCTCTGTAAATTTTTCTTTAAGACCTGTACGGTCGGTCTGGGTCCAATACCCTATGTTCCATGTTTTTTCGGATACGGGGATTGCCCAAAAGTAATCCTTCTTCTGACCCTCATACCAGAAATAAACCCTGTTGTCCTGGAGAGCGCAGCTTTCCGTTTGTATGATCTCTGAAATTCCCATCGATTGATGCTTCATTTTTTCCCGCACCCTGTCCTTATCAAATGCGCTGATCGCCGATGCCGATTGGGCCCCTGTTGCCCAGACAATATGCTTTCCCCGGTATCCATTAACAATGTATAGATCACCCTTTTTTTCATAGTTAAACACAGGCTCTCCATACAAGACCGTTGTTCCGGAAAGACGTGTTTTATTAATTAAAAAAGAATCCAGTGTTTCACGATATGTTCCTAAGCCATACTGGCTGTTTCCGTAAGAAAATACCTTTTTCTGCGCATTGCGTATTTCGGTATATCCTTCAATTTTTTTTGCATTTGGAAACAGCTCCGACAAATCTACCCCGCATCCCAAAATACTGTTTCTGCATCGGTCAGGAATAAACCCTCCACATATTTTTTCATCAATCACAGCTCTTTTTTCCAATAACAGACAGCATAGGCCCTGTTTTTGTAAAATCAGGCTGCAAATGGCACCTGACGGGCCGCCACCTATAATGATACAATCATATACCATAGCTTTTACCTCTATTCTAAGGGCAAAACCTCCGTATTTAACAATTCAAACAAATACCTGTACTTCTTTTTTGCCCGTTGTCCTTTCCCCGTTATCATCCAATAATTTAATAATTTCGTATAATAAACTGTCCCCAATATTGCATATATATCCGGTAAATGTTTCTTTTCCATATCTGTCAATTTACGTTCTTTTTGGTAGGCTTTGATAAATACGCTCCACATTTTATCTATGGAAAGCATACGGATATCCTCTTCTATTTTTTCATCAAATATGGTTCGAAACCAGCATTGAAGAATATCTCCGATTAGCACCTCATCACCGGCCAGGTTAAAATCATAAACTGCTAATCCGCTATTTCTGACTGCAATATTATTACAACTGTAAATATCCGCCTGCACAGCCCCCCTCGGCAATAATGGCCAGACTTTTTTTATTATCCCCAATCGTCGATTGTATATTTGAAGGATTGTTTCATACGCATCCTCTGGAATAATCCTTTGATTTCCATCGCTCCATAATCGGGAGAAGGACGTATCTCTCTCCGTAATTTCGTTATATAAGAGAGAAAAGCCAATTTTAAAATCTGCAGCTGTTGATATTCTGTGAATTTTTCCGATAACAGCCCCCACCTGTTCATATAGCTCCAGTGTCAGATGTGAAATTTTTTCACCCACCCATTCTTCTATATAAACATCCATTTTTAAATTTTCTTTTTCATAAAATATACAATATCGCCCATTTTTCTGTACTCTTTTTGGGGTATCCATACCATGCGCCATCAACAGATCCGAAAATGCACATTGTCTTTCAATAATCTCTGTTGTAAATACCGGTTCACGTACAAATTTAACTATATATTTTTTAAAATTTTCCAATTCCACATATATTATTTTTCTGATAACATCATACGGAACCGGATGATCCGGACCATCTGCCAGCAGCACCCATTCTTTCACGGATTCTGTGATACCAAACTTTTTTAAGCAAATAACCGTATCTTCTCTATCTATATCCAAAGTGACCATCCATATCTCCTCACTCATTTCGCGTAATATCTTTCAACAACTCTTCTACAGCGCCTTTTATCATAGAACATACGACCGGATCAGACTGGTATGGATCACCGGTTCGAAACAGGTTTCCGCCCAGACAGCCAATGCACAATCTATTGGCAAAGCAGCTCCCGCATTTTTCACTGTCATACCGGTTATAAGCTTTCAAATCCTTCTGAACAGAAAGAAAATCATGGCTTTCAAAAACATTGTCTTCTTCAACCGTTCCCATATAAAA
>DBGCEW010000028.1:0-3416 GCA_048357495.1 Frisingicoccus sp. | reverse complement strand
GTCGATTGGTATGGCAGTGGATGCCAATGTCATTATCTTTACACGAATTCGTGAAGAAATTGCCGCAGGGCGGAATGTACGTGAGGCAATTCGCATTGGTTTTACAAAAGCCCGTTCAGCGATTCTTGACGGAAATATTACAACACTGATTGCTGCGGCCGTTCTCTATATGAAGGGATCCGGAACGATCAAAGGCTTTTCCATTACTCTGGCACTGGGTATTGTATTATCCATGTTCACAGCTCTGATTATTACGCACTTTATTGTGAATATGCTTTACGGACTTGGTCTGACTGATGAAAAGTTCTATGGAAAGCAGAAAAAGAGAAAAGTTTTTCCGTTTGTTCAGAAAGCAAAGTTTTTCTATATTATTTCGGCCGTTGTTATTATTGCAGGGCTTGCAGGAATGGGACTGAATCATTCCAAAGGCAGCGGCGCCATGAATTACAGTCTTGATTTCACAGGCGGTACATCAATGAATGTGACCTTTAATGAGATGATCGATGTTACCGGAAGTGACGGGGCACAGCTTCTGAAAGACATTACGGATACCATTGGTACCGGGGATGTACAGCTTCAGAATGTTAAAGAAACCAATGATATTGTGATTAAGACTCAGGTGCTGGATAAAGACCAGAGAAGCGCTTTGAAAGATACGCTGGCCGAAAAATACGGTGTGGACGAAAAGATGATTACAGAGCAGAGTATCAGCGCTGTGGTCAGTGATGAAATGCAGAAGGATGCGGTTATTTCTGTGCTTATTGCCGGTATCTGTATGCTGATTTATATCTGGTTCCGGTTTAAAGATGTTAAATTTGGTGCCAGTGCGGTTCTGGCGCTTCTACATGATGTGCTCTGTGTATTAACTGTTTATGCCCTTGTGCGGATTCCGGTAGGCAATACATTTATCGCATGTATGCTTACGATTGTCGGTTATTCCATCAATGCGACCATTGTCATTTTTGACCGTATCCGGGAAAACCGTCAGGTGATATACCGGGAGTCTCTGGATGAAATTGTGAATGTAAGTATCAGTCAGACCTTATCCAGAAGCATTAACACATCCTTAACCACTTTTATTGCTGTATTTGTGTTGTGGGTGATGGGAGTTGCTTCAATCCGTGAATTTGCATTGCCGTTAATGGCAGGTATTGTTTTCGGGGCATACTCTTCAATCTTTATTACAGGAACACTCTGGTATGCAATGAAGAAGGTTGGAAAGAAGAAATAAAATATTTGACAGAATATAGCTCTACAGAAAATTTAAAAGATTTTCTGTAGAGTTTTGTTTATGGAGGAACTATGGAAAAATGGATGGTTGCTGCAAAAAAGGCAGATTTTAACCGATTGGCAAAGGAATTTTCTATAAGTCCGGTGCTTGCACGGATTATGGTGAATCGTGGAATAAAAACCGATGATGAATTTCGTCAGTATTTATATGGCGATCTGGACAGTCTGCATGATGGGCATAAAATGAAGGATATGGACCGGGGATGCCGTCTGCTCTGCAAAGCGATTGACGAGGGTCAGCTTATCTGTATTGCCAGTGATTTTGATGTGGATGGTGTTTTTTCCGGATATATTTTGTGGCGGGGCATCCGTCAGGCAGGAGGCCGGGCCTATGTGACGGCACCGGATCGGATACAGGAAGGTTATGGACTCAATGAACGGATTGTCCGGGAGGCCCACAGTAAGGGAGCCGGATGCATTCTGACCTGTGATAATGGTATTGCAGCGATGGATGCGGTGGCAATGGCCGGAGAACTTGGAATGACAGTTATTGTTACCGATCATCACGAGGTGGTTTATCGAAGTGAAACCGATGCGGAAGGGAAGGAGAAGAAAGTTTATCAGCTTCCCGCCGCCGATGCGGTGGTTGATCCAAAACAGGAGGACTGTGCATATCCATTTAAAGGACTGTGCGGTGCAGGGGTCGCTTTTAAACTGATCGAACAGCTTTATGAGCGTTGTCATGTGTCAAAGTCTGAGCTTTATGAGCTTTTGCCCTTTGCGGCCATTGCAACTGTGGCTGATGTGATGGATCTGGTGGATGAGAACCGGGTGATTGTGAAATACGGGCTTCATCGGTTGTCAAAAATATCCCATCCCGGATTACAGGCATTGATGCGCCACTGTGGATTGAATAAGGATTATATTTCCGCTTATCATGTGGGCTTTGTCATCGGACCGTGTTTCAATGCGGCGGGACGACTGAGTACAGCGGAAATGGCAGCCCGGCTTTTGCAGACGGAAGACAGGGAAGAAGCGGAACATCTGGCGGCAGAATTGGTTGATTTAAATCAGAGCCGGAAGGAGATGACGGTTCTTGGTTATGAACGGGCCATAGCGAAGATTGAAAAAGAAGGCTTTGAAAAGGATAAGATTATTGTTCTCTGTCTGGAAAACTGTCATGAAAGTCTGGTCGGTATTATTGCGGGACGGTTAAAAGAACGCTATTACCGGCCGGTTATTGTGGGAACAGAAATGGAAGGGGTGATTAAAGCCTCCGGCCGTTCCATCGAATCCTATAATATGTATGAGGGATTATCGGAGTGCCGGGATTTATTTCTGCGTTTCGGCGGCCATGCCATGGCAGCGGGATTGAGTCTAAAGAAGGAGAATTTTGAGGCACTCAGACAGCGGCTGAACAGGGAATGTCCTTTGACAGAGACAGATTTAATGCCGGTGATACATATTGATGTTCCGATGCCGTTAGACTATATTAGTCCCGGTTTTATACAGGAACTGGATCTGTTGGAGCCTTTCGGAAAAGGAAACCGGAAACCGGTATTTGCAGAGCGCCATTTTCAGGTGATACGGGCCTCTGTGATCGGAAAAAATCAGAATGCGCTGAAAATGCTGGTACGTAATGATTCGGGAATTTCTATGGAAGCTCTTTATTTTGGCGATATTCCGGCCTTTGATGCCTATGTGGAAGAACAGTGGGGCGAGGATGCAAGAAACCGGATGTATGGGGGACTTATGAATCCGGTGGATCTGGCTTTTACCTACTATCCTTCCCTGAATGAATTTGGCGGAAGACAGACGTTACAGATAATTATACAGAATTTCCAGCGAATTTCCCGTTAATTATTGTTTTTTCAGGGCTATCTGTGGTAGAATACCTGATAGCGACATTCCAGAGAGAGGGCGATTTGTATGAAAAAATTAGAGGATTATGTAGTTAGTATCCCGGATTTTCCGGAACCGGGCATTATTTTCAGAGATGTGACCAGCGTACTTCAGGATGCGGAAGGCCTGAAAGCAGCCATTGACGGGCTGATGGAAAAACTGGAAGGTCTTGAGTTTGATGTGATTGCAGGATCGGAATCCAGAGGATTTATTTTTGGGATGCCTCTGGCTTATAATCTCCATAAGCCTTTTATATTGATTCGTAAAAAAGGAAAACTTCCGAG
>DBGCEW010000027.1:0-2554 GCA_048357495.1 Frisingicoccus sp. | reverse complement strand
CCTTATCCAATGCTTCAGAGGAGCTGTACCGCTTTGTGAAAAAAATTGATGCGCCGGTTGCTGATTCATTGATGGGAAAAGGCGCTTTTGACGGTACGGATGATGCCTATGTGGGGATGTTGGGAATGCACGGTACGAAGACGGCAAATTACGGAGTTACTCAGAGTGATTTGCTTATCGTTGTCGGTTCCCGTTTCTCGGACCGGGTGATCGGAAATCCAAAGACCTTTGCGAGTAATGCACAGATTTTACAGATTGATGTGGATGCTTCCGAGGTGAATAAAAATATTGTCGTAGACCACTGTGTGGAGGGAGATGCCAAAGTGGTTCTCCGGAAACTGAGCGCTCAGTTGAATCAGATGGAGCACAGAGAGTGGATGGATTATATCAGGGAACTTAAGAAACGTTATCCTCTGGTTTATCCGAAGGACCGGCTGACAGGACCTCAGATTGTGGAGACGGTTTATGAAATGACCCATGGCGATGCAATTATTACGACAGAGGTCGGACAGCATCAGATGTGGTCCGCACAGTTTTATAAATATAAAAGACCCCGTCAGTTTATTACATCCGGCGGCCTTGGAACCATGGGCTACGGTCTGGGCGCCTGCATCGGAGCAAAGGTTGCCTGTCCGGATCAGACGGTTGTCAATATCGCCGGAGACGGCTGTTTTCGGATGAATTTTAATGAATTACTGACAGCTTCAAAATATCAGATTCCGATTATTGAAGTGATTGTGAATAACAGCGTTCTTGGTATGGTGCGTCAGTGGCAGACACTGTTCTATGAAAAGCGTTATTCGAATACGATATTGGAAGGCGGTTTTGATTATGCCCGTATTGCAGAGGCCTGCGGGTGCCGGGGAATTAATGTAACAAGCAGAGAAGAACTCGTATCCGCGATGGAAGAAGCTCTTGTTTCCAACGGACCGGTTGTCATTAACTGTATCATCGACTGTGACGATAAAGTATGGCCGATGGTGGCTCCGGGGGCTTCTATTTCCGAAGTTTTTTCGGAAGAAGATATGATAAGAAATTAAATATACATATATAAGTTATTAAAAAAGGAGATATGAGATATGAGCAGAGTATGGAATTTTTCAGCAGGACCAGCGGTTTTACCAGTCGAAGTTCTGACGGAAGCAGCAAATGAAATGTTGGATTACAAAGGAACTGGTATGAGTGTTATGGAGATGAGTCATCGCTCCAAGGCCTTTGAAACAATTATCCAGGAAGCAGAAGCAGATTTAAGAGAATTGATGAATATTCCGGACAATTATGAAGTATTATTTCTTCAGGGCGGCGCCCATACCCAGTTTGCTATGGTTCCGATGAATTTTATGAAAAACCGCAAAGCTGGTTATGTGATTACTGGCCAGTGGGCAAAAAAAGCGTTTAGTGAAGCTAAAATTTTTGGCGATGTTGAAAAACTTGCATCCTCTGAGGATAAAACCTTCTCATATATTCCGGATTGTTCAGATCTGCCGATTACAGACGATATGGACTATGTTTATATCTGTGAAAACAATACCATTTACGGAACAAAATATAAAACCCTTCCGAATACAAAAGGAAAAGATTTAATTTCTGACCAGTCCTCCTGTTTCCTTTCCGAACCGGTAGACGTATCCAAATATGCGATGATCTATGCAGGCGCACAGAAAAACGTCGGACCTGCCGGTGTTGTTATCTGTATCATCCGTAAAGATCTGATTACAGAGGACACCCTTGAAAATACACCGACCATGTTAAAATATAAAACTCATGCGGATAATGATTCTCTTTACAATACACCGCCGGCATATGGCATTTATATCTGCGGCAAAGTTTTCAAATGGCTTTTGAAAAATGGTGGTCTGGAAGCAATGAAAGAGAAAAATGAAAAGAAAGCAAACTTCTTCTATGATTATCTGGATTCTCAGGACTTCTACAAAGGTACGGTAGAAAAAGACAGCCGTTCCCTGATGAATATTCCGTTTGTTATCGGAGATAAGGATCTGGAAGCAAAATTCGTTGCTGAAGCAAAGGCTGCAGGATTTGAAAACCTGAAGGGTCATCGGACCGTGGGCGGTATGAGAGCCAGCATTTACAATGCAATGCCTTATGAAGGTGTGGAAGCGCTGGTTGAATTTATGAAAAAATTCGCAGCAGAAAATAAATAAGGGGATGTCATGATGTATAAAATTAATTGCTTAAATCCGATCGCAGCGGTCGGAATGGATGTTTTTACAGATGCTTATGAAAAAGTGGACAATTTTGCCGATGCCCAGGTGGCAATGGTAAGAAGTGCGGCCATGCATGATCTGGATTTGCCGGAAGACCTTCTGGCAGTTGCCAGAGCCGGCGCCGGCGTAAATAATATTCCGCTGGAAAAATGTGCAGAAAAGGGAATTGTAGTTTTCAATACACCGGGGGCAAATGCCAACGGCGTTAAGGAAGCTGTACTTGCAGGCATGTTTCTGGCTGCCCGTGATATTGTTGGCGGTATAAACTGGGTACAGTCCGTGAATACGGATCCTGCAGTGGATAAACTGGTTGAGAAAAAGAAAAGCCA
>DBGCEW010000026.1:0-3922 GCA_048357495.1 Frisingicoccus sp. | reverse complement strand
GTTAATCACTGGTGGTTTGATGGATGGATCAATTGTCTGCTGTCCATCGCTTTCGATAATAACAGCCTGAGCTTTTGAACCATTCTGCATCAGGATTGAATCAATTTTTGTTACCTTTCCGGACACACTGGAATGAATCGGTGCGGAGAAAGGCGCTGTGCTGTCACCAACAATGGTACCGACAAACACTTCATCACCAACTTTAACTGTTGGTGTACAAGGTGCACCGATATGCTGTTGCATAACCATAGTGACCTTTGCAGGAACCGGCATGTCCACAGTTGCACAATCTTTTGTGTTTTTTCTGTGAGGCACGGCTGCTCCAGGGCTTTTTACAATTCCTAACTTACCAAGAAGTCCATTTGAATTTTTAGCCATTTGAATCCTCCTCTTTAAATTTAAACATCGGGATTTCCCCTACGTTTAATGATTTAATATATAATATACTAAATAGTCGCGAATCTTCATCAATCTATTCTGACTATCTAGGTATATCCAAAGCAATTATCCCTGATAGGGCTTCAGAGTATAGCCCTTATCTTCACCGTCAAAGGACAGCAATTCTAAAACTCTTTCATTATTATAATATACATTTCGCTGATTATCAATAAATACTGCCATAACGCCATAATTATCCAGTAACTTCATGCCTTCATCCAGACCGAGAATGAATCCTGCGGTTGAAAGTGCATCGCAAAGCGTACTGTTATCGGAAATCACGGTAACTGACATCAGCCCACTGTCCGCCGGTTCTCCCGTACGGGCATCCAATATATGATGATAACGTTTTCCATCTTCTTCAAAATACTTTTCATAATCTCCGGAAGTGGAAATCGACAAATCTGTCAACGAAAAAACACCGATACGGTCTTCCTGAGTTCCTCTCGGATCTCTCAAAGCTACATTAAATAAACTTCCGTCCGGCTTTGTTCCAAAGGTAAGAATGGAACTTCCTGCAGATAAAATTCCACCGCTGACTTCTTCCCGCTGAATCAGATTCGCTGCTGCCTCCAGAGCATAACCTTTGCCTACAGCGCCGAGTTCAAACATCAGACTGGAATTTTCCGTTTTCAATATACCTTCATTCAGACTTACGGCCTGATAATCAACATTTAGCAGAGCGGATTTGATTTCTTCCTGTGACGGATGTCTCTGGTTCTCACCGCCAAAATCCCACAATTTGGACACGGGAAGTATCGTCGGATCAAATGCACCGCCGCTCTTTTCTGCGACATCCAGCGCAATCCGGTAAACCTCCTCCCGATCCCCGGTCACCGCTTCATGCTGTTCATTAAAAATATCCGTCACAGAACCGTCAATTCTCCAGGAAATATCTTTATCCACGGCATCCAGAGATGCGCTGACCGCCGCCAGACCGGACTCAATGTTACTGCTGTCATCCCCATATAATGTGGTCGTTATCGCAGTTCCCATAGAAAAAGAGGTATTCTGTCCCTGGACCGGAGGCTTACTGCACGACATCAGAGCCATCATCCCAAAGGATATCAGCAACGCCTGCATAATCTTTCTCTTTTTATTCATTGAATGTATATCAATCACCTCTACTATTACATTCCATACTGCTCTATTTTACACTGTTATGTCCATTTTTTCAAGCAACAAGGTCATTTTTTTAACGGAAGTTTTTTTTGTATCCAAAAAAATACAATCTCTTTTGCACAGATTTGTTTTTTCATTGACATACCTATAAAAACCGAGGTAGAATACCTTCTAGGACTAAATTTTAGAACGCATCATTTATAATCAGGAGGAATATATAATGAAAAAAATTTCACTTTTTGCCAAACTCGGTCTTTGTACCGCTTTAACCGCTGCACTGCTTGGCGGATGCAGCAACAATTCAAATTCAGAAACCGTCGCTGCGACGGCTTCGGAAACCACCGGAGACGCCGGTAAAGCTTCCTATACCATTGGTGTCACCCAGATTGCCGAACACGGTTCTCTGGATAATTGCCGCGAAGGTTTCCTTAAAGGCCTTGCTGAAGAAGGCTTTATCGAAGGTGAAAACCTCATCGTTGATTACCAGAACGCCCAGGGAGACCCGGCCAATGCGAGCATGATCGCCCAGACATTCGTTTCTAAAAAATACGACCTGGTTGCCGCCGTTGCCACACCGAGCGCCATGGCCTGTTTCAATGCAGCACAGGGAACGGACATACCAACCATTTTCACCGCAGTTTCCGATCCGGTTGCTGCCGAACTGGTCGCCTCTCTGGAGGAACCCGGTTCCAACTGTACAGGTACAAGCGATGCTCTTCCTGTTGAAGACCAGTTAAAAATGATCCGGGCTATGATGCCTGAAGCTAAAAAAATCGGTATCATGTATACGACCAGCGAGGTTAACTCCTTAACCAATCTTGAAACCTATAAAAAACTGGCACCGGAATATGGTTTTGAAATCGTAGAATCCGGTGTTGCCGCATCATCCGATATTCCGATCGCTCTGGACAGCCTGGTAACAAAGGTGGACTGTATTTCCAACATGACTGATAATAATGTTGTCAACAACCTGGATACGGTCATTGCCAAGGCTACTGAAGCCGGAATCCCTGTCTTCGGATCTGAAGTTGAACAGGTTGTTAACGGCTGTGCCGCTTCTATGGGCCTGGACTATGTGGAACTTGGACGTCAGACCGGAAAAATGGCTGCTGCCGTATTAAATGGTGCAGATCCTGCCACAATGCCGGTTCAGGTTATCCGTACAAGCTCTCTCTATGTCAACAGTGATGTTATGAATCAGTTCAACCTGAGCGTCCCGGATGAATATAAAGATTCTTATACCGAAGCTGAATAGGTCATTTTAGGAGGAAGACACCCGTGGACATTATTATCTCAATTATCCGTGGCATACTCGAACAGGGATTTATTTACGGTATCATGGCCCTTGGAATTTATATCACCTACTGCATTCTGAATTTTCCCGATTTATCTGTAGATGGGACCTTTCCTCTGGGCGCTGCTGTCACAGCAATTCTTCTGAGTCTCGGATTCAACCCGTGGCTGGCCCTGATTGCCGCCTTCGGCTGCGGAGCGGCTGCAGGCTTTGTCACCGGAATTTTTCATGTAAAGCTCCGGATTACAGATTTACTATCCGGTATTTTAACCAGCACTGCCCTTTACTCCGTCAACCTGATGGTTGTCGGCGGCACCGCACTGCTGTCAATTACGAAAGCAAAAACCATTTTTAACAGCGGTCTGGCAACTCTGTTTCCGGAATCTGTTTCCAAATATGTACCATTGATCATTATCTTCTTACTGGCAATGCTTATGAAATTCCTGCTGGACTGGTATTTGAAAACCCGCTCCGGTATGCTCTTACGGGCGACCGGAGATAATGAAACCATGGTGACATCTCTGGCAAAGGATTCCGGGAAAGTAAAGATTGTCGGTCTGATGATTGCCAACGGTCTGGTTGCCACTGCCGGCTCTGTTCTCTGCCAGCAGCAGCGTTACTTTGAAATTTCCATGGGAACAGGTATGCTGGTCATGGGCGTTGCATCCGTAATTATCGGTATGGCTCTTTTTGGAAAGATTCCTGTCATCAAACCAACGCTGATTGTTATCTTCGGAGCGATCATCTACCGGGGATGCCTTTCCCTGGCGATTAATTTCGGAGTCAATCCAAACAATTTAAAACTTTTGATGACCGTCATTTTCCTGATCGCCCTCGTATCCCGCCGGGCAGTTGACGGGAAAGGAGGCGCTGGCAAATGATTGAATTAAGTCATATTTATAAAACCTTTGAAGCAGGAACCGTTAACGAATCCGTCCTCTTTACGGATTTTAATCTTTCCATTCCCAATGACGATTTTATTTCCGTCATCGGCAGCAACGGCTCAGGAAAAACAACGATGCTGAATCTCCTTTGCGGCAGCCTCTCACCGGATAAAGGACAGATTAT
>DBGCEW010000025.1:0-8589 GCA_048357495.1 Frisingicoccus sp. | reverse complement strand
TTTGAACGCGGCTTCATTAAAGCCGAAATCGTCAGCTATGATGACCTGATGGCCTGCGGCAATTATAATGCGGCCAAAGAAAAAGGGCTTGTCCGCATGGAAGGTAAAGAATATGTGGTAAAAGACGGCGACGTCGTTCTCTTCCGTTTCAATGTTTAAAAAATACCTCCGCTACGGAACTGTATGAAAGGTTCCTGCGCGGAGGTATTTTTTCATTATAAACGGACCCGTAAGGGGTTCCCTACTTGCTTTCGGAATTTCTCGTGTAATAGATGATTCCGCCGATAACAACTGCGCCGCCGATGATAACAAAGACTCCCGGGATTTCCCGGAAGATAAAGAGGCCGAGAAGAGAGGCAAATACCGGCTCAAGAAGTTTAATGGTTGTTATGTAGGACGCTTTAAGATATTTGAGTCCCCAACTGTAGATACTGTGGCCAAAGAAGGTACAGAAAACCGTCATGCCAAGAGCCAGAGCATAGTTCACAGGTTCATAGCCTGAAAAGGCTGTTCCTGACAGGAGGGCTGCAATGCCAACGGTCAGACAGGCAAAGCCATACACGAAACAAGTATACACCGATGTGGAGATATGGGTCCGGCAGCTTCTGCCAATCAACGTATACACGGCAACGCAAAGGGAACCGCCAAAGGCTAGGATATCCCCAAACAACACATTGGTACCGCTGCCCATATCTGCAATAGCAATCAACAGGGTTCCAAAAAATGCGGCAATAATCCCCATCACCCCTTTTACCGGAATTTTTTCCCGATACCTGCAAAACAGGAAAATTGCGACAAAAAAGACTTCCAGATTCACAAGAACAACGGAAGCTGCAATGCTCGTATATTTCAATGATTCAAAATACAGGGTAAAGTGCATTCCCAAAAAGAGGCCGCTGCAGGCACAGAGAAAAATATCTTTTTTCTGAAGCCCTCTCAATTCTTCACGACACCGAACAAACAATACAGGAAGTAAAAGAAGGCAGGCAAACAGCATTCGGTAAAACACAAGAATCATTGAAGGCGCCGTCGCCAGCCGTGCAAAAATAGCAGAAAGGGATATGCTCACCGTTCCTAAAATAATGATCAGTTTTTTCATATTTTTAATCTCTGGATAAAATGACCCATACGATCCCTTCTTCAATACAGATTTTTCCTTCTGCTTCTACCAGTTCATTACTCACGCAAAGACTCTCGCCAAAGGAGGTCTCCGCTTTATCCAAAGGATATTTGAACCCTTCCAGAGTAATTCCCTTAACCACCGGTGTGGCAGGAATCAAAGAGACATATTTTCCAAATAATTCCTGTTTCTTCAATATATATGTTCCCTGAATCATCCGAATCTGATTATTTTTGTCCAGAATAACCCCTTCGATACCGGCCTCCATTGTTTTTTTCAGCATCTGAAGATTGGCAAGCACATGGTCCAGACGGCTGCCTGTCCCGCCAAGAATATGCAGTTCCTTATCCCCCTCCTGTTTTTCAAACAGTTTCAGTGCCAGTTTTATAGCAATATCCGTATCCGTATAATCCTTCTCCGGATTAAACTGATGGACACAGATATCCTTCCGGCATATATATTTTTTTAAAATCTCTGAATCAATGGTATCAAAATCCCCTACCAAATGACTGATGTTCAGCCCTGCCTGATCGGCGAAAGCCAAACCGCCGTCAACAGCAATTATTTCCTCATATTTATTTTTTTTCAAAAAAGAGAAGGCAAAATCCTGATCGATATTGCCTCCTGTAATTATAAGAACTTTCATTCGTGTTTTTTAAATACCTCCAGAAAACCTTTGACATTCTCTTCTACAGAGCCTTTATAGACTGCGGACCCGGCAACAAGGATATTGGCTCCGGCCTCAATCAGCATATCCACATTATCCATCGTCACACCGCCGTCAACCTCAATATCCACATTCAAATTTCTTTCTGTAATCATCTGACGCAGACGACGTACCTTGTCTGTTGTTGTCCGGATATATTTCTGTCCGCCAAATCCCGGATTCACACTCATTAAAAGAACCATCTCTATCTCCGGAAGAATCTCTTCCACAGCAGACAGGGGTGTTGCCGGATTTAATACAACTCCGGCCTTAATTCCATAACTGTGAATCACCTGAATGGTCCGGTGAAGATGTTTGCAGGCTTCGGTATGAACGGTAATCATATCGGCTCCCGCCTCTGCAAATTCCTTAATAAAACGAACCGGCTCATCAATCATCAGATGGACATCAAACACCTTGTCTGTCACCGGCCGTATCGCCTGGATGACAGGAATTCCAAAGGATATATTCGGTACAAACTGACCGTCCATCACATCAATATGAATATATTCGGCGCCGGCTTCTGCAGCCCTTGCTACATCCCGGCCCAGATTTGCAAAATCTGCGGATAAAATTGATGGTGATAAAATCAACATATTAATACCTCCTGTGTTCTTTCAGTTCCTGATACATCTGAACATAATGTTCATAACGTACCCGGCTTATCGTCCCGTCCGCCACCGCTTTTTTTACACCGCAGTCCGGTTCATTGATATGATTGCATCCTGCAAAACGGCATTCATTTTCAAAGGCTGAAAATTCTCTGAAATATAGCTTCAGTGTTTCATCCGTAAAATCTTCCAGATAAAGGGAACTGAATCCCGGTGTATCAAAAAGATAGGTTCCTTCCCCCAAATGAAAAAGCTCCGAATGACGGGTTGTATGACGTCCCCGCTTAATTTTTTCACTGACTTCCCCGGTCTCCATCTCCGCTTCAGGAAGAAGCCAGTTCATCAGCGAAGATTTCCCTGCACCGGAAGGTCCGGCCAGAGCCGTTGTCTTTCCCAGCAGCATGGTCTTCAACGTCTCCAGTTCCTTTTTCTCCCGGACGCTGACAAAAATCAGCGGATACCCGGAGAGGCCATAGGCCTCTTTCAGTTCCCTGACCCGGGATGTCTCCGTTAAATCACATTTATTAAATCCGATAATCGTTGGAATCTTCCGATATTCCATCTGAAGAAGAAAACGGTCCAGCAGGCCGAGATTCGGCTCCGGCTGGGCAGCTGCGAAAAACACCAGCGCCTGATCGATATTTGCTACCGCCGGACGGACCAGTTCGTTTTTCCGTGGCAGTATATTACGGATATTTCCTTTTTTTTCGCCTTCATCAATAATATCAATCTCTACATTATCTCCTACCAGCGGTTTCACCTTCCGGTTCCGGAATATTCCTTTTGCTTTACACTCATATACGCCCTGGTCCTCTACATGAATATAATAGAAGCCACCGATTCCTTTAATAATTTTTCCCTGCATATCCGCCTCGATCAGCTAAAATAAACACTGTAAGAAGCATACTGGATACCTTCGACATAAGCTGTCACAGTGGCCGAGGTACCCAACTCCCCTGAAAGTGTCGTACTCCATCCGGATTCATAGGCATCTGAAGAACTGCAGTAAGCCGTATATACTGTTTCTACAGTCCCATCACTGTAAGTCACATTAATGGATACCGTACCTGCTGCCAACGGACCGCTGCTTCCGATGTCATGGCCAAAGGGATTATCCGCCGGCATATAAACCGTTGCCTCACCACTGGAAGGCGCCTGGGTTTCTGTTTCCCGTGGTCCCTTGCTGACACCAAAGTTCACGACTGTACCTTCAGCCACTTCCGAGCCTGCATCCACCCCCTGCCATGTCACATAGCCTTTATCCACATAATCACTGTATTCTTCAGAAATATCACCAACCTTAAGTCCAGAACTGTTAATCACATACACTGCATCATCCTGAGTATAAGAACTCAAATCCGGCATTTTAACAGTTTTTGTCTCTTTACCTTTGCTGACGGTCAATGTAACCGTTGTTCCGAGCTTCACCTGTTTTCCGGCTTCCGGAGAGGTTTTAATGACTTTATTTTCCTCAATGGTATCATGGAATTCATTTTGCACTTTCACTTTCAGGCCCATACCTTCCAGCTGGGATTTTGCCGCATCCAGAGTCATCCCCTTGACATCCGGCATATCTGCGGATTCACTGCCCTTACTCACAAAAAGCGTGATCACGGTACCTTTATCCACATTTGTTCCCGCTTCCGGCGTATGACTGATAACTTTGCCTTTTTCAACATTTTTATCTTCTTTTTCCTGAACCTTATATCCCAGCTCATTCTCTTCAAGAAGGGCGATCGCATCATCCTCATCTTCTCCGACACAGTTCGGTACTGCTACCTGAGAACTTTCGGTACTGATATTACCTGAAGCATTTGTTTCTTTGGTTGACTTTGTTCCAAAACCTCCGAAAAGCCCTCCGGCCCGTCCAATAATGAAGAAGACCACAATGACAATAATCACCGCACCGACAATTCCGAAAATCATCATCGTTTTATCCAGCGCCGGATTCACATCATCCTCTTCCTCATCCTCAATCACAGGAACCTGTTTTTTCGGCTTTGATTTAACCTTTTCACGGGCATGATGATCATCATATTCCTCGTATTCCCGTTCCTCTTCTTCCAGCTGACGGCGGCGTCTTTCCTCCGGAGTGAGTTTTTCTCTGGTTTTTTTTGTATTTAAGCTTTTATGCAGCGAAGCATTCCTCAGCTTCTCCACATCGTTCTCATCCATAACAACGGTGGTGCTGTCGCCGGCTCCTGCCGCCGGTCCTCCGCCGATAACAACATAATTGCCCTCCGGCTCTGCCAGAGCGCGGCGCAGATCCATAATCAGTTCCTTCGCTGAATTGTATCGCAAATCCGGTTTTCTCTGGGTACATTTCAGAATAATCTGTTCCACACTCCGTGGAATATCCGGATTGATCCGGCTCGGCGGTGTCATATTCCCCTGAATATGCTGCAGCGCCACAGCCACATTATTCTCTCCGTCATAAGGTACCTGACCTGTGACCATCTCATACATAGTGATTCCCAGAGAATAAATATCACTCTTCTCATCACTGTATCCGCCCCGGGCCTGCTCCGGCGAGATATAATGCACTGAACCGGCCGCATTGGTTGTCACTGTCGTTGAATCTGCCGCCTTGGCAATACCAAAATCCGTCACCTTTACTTTTCCATCCCTAGACATGATGACATTCTGAGGTTTAATATCTCTATGAATAATCCGATTGGCATGGGCAGCACCCATACCGGAAGCAATCTGAACAGAAATATTCAGCACTTCACGGATATCAAGCTTTCCTTTTCTCTCAATATAATGTTTCAGGGTAATTCCCTGAACAAGCTCCATCACAATATAATAAATTCCGTTTTCCTCACCGACATCATAAACATTCACAATATTCGGATGGGACAAGCCCGCTGCCGACTGGGCTTCTACCCGGAACTTCTTAACAAACGTAGCATCGGTACTAAATTCCGGTTTTAAAACCTTCACCGCAACATACCGGTTCAATTTCAGATCTTTAGCCTTATATACATTCGACATACCGCCGGCACCGATTCTGCCGACAATCTCATATCTATCCGCTAAAGTGGTTCCTGATGCTAACATCAATTCACCTCCACATCAAAAGGGTCAATAACAATCACTGCAATATTATCGGCCCCGCCGTTTCTCTTGGCTTCATCAATCAGTCCGTCAACAACATCTCCAATATATGTATTTTTTACAATGTCATATAAAACTTCATCTTCCACCATATTTGATAATCCGTCGGAACACATAAGAATCTGGTCTCCCGGCTCGAGATCTACTTCAAAAAAATCAACTTTCGCGTTCTCAGCCGCACCAACCGCCCGGGTAATGACATTTTTATCCGGATGGATTCTCGCCTCTGCCGGTGTCAATTCACCGGCACGTACCAGCGTCGCCACAAAGGAATGATCCTCTGTAACCTGGTTTATCTGTTTATCCAATAAATACAAACGGCTGTCGCCGATATTTGCAACAAAAAGCTGTCCGTCTTCGATATAGGCCACAACCATCGTTGTGCCCATCCCCCGAAGATTTTCATCCTCTGCTGCCTTTTCAATAATCTTTTTATTGGCATATTTAATTCCCTCGTCCACCATGCGGATCAACGCATCCGGCTTTGAGTTCCTGATATAACTTAAAAAACACTCTACAGCATAACGGGAAGCAAAATCTCCAGCATTATGCCCTCCCATACCGTCGGCAACAATGAACAGATTCGGAAATGTGCCAACCGATTCCCGGGAATAGAAAATGAAATCCTGATTTATTTTTCGAACCAGACCTACATCTGTTTTTCCAAATACCCGCATCCTATCCCTCCTTTTTTTCAAGCTGAGTCATATATCTGCGGCGCAGCTGACCACATGCTGCCTGTATATCCCGACCCATTTCTCTTCTTATAGTAACATTTCCCCCATATTTTTCAAGATTATTTTTGAAATTCACTATGGATTTCCTGTCAGACTGAACATATTCCCGCTCCTCCACAGGATTGATCGGAATCAGATTTACATGCCACATAAATCCCTTTAACACATGGGCCAGTGCTCTGGCATCCTCCGGCGAGTCATTCACGCCGCCGGCCAGACTGTACTCAAAGGTAAGCCGCCGGCCATTGGTTTCATAATAATATCTGCACACCTTCAGCAGCTCATCCATTGAATATTTCGTTGCAATCGGCATCATTGACTTTCTCTTTTCATTATCCGATGCATGCAGGGAAATCGCCAGTGTTATCTGTAAATGCTCATCGGCCAGACGATAAATTTCCGGCACCAGGCCGCAGGTTGAAAGCGTAATATTTCTCTGACTGATATTCAGTCCGTTCCCATCGGAAATCATATGCAGAAAACGTACCACCGAATCATAATTATCCAGAGGCTCTCCCGTACCCATGATAACCACATTGGATACCCGCTCCCCGGATTCTTTCTGTATGGCATAAATCTGTCCGAGCATTTCCGAAGCGGTCATATTCCGCTCCAGGCCCGCCAGTGTTGATGCACAGAAACGGCATCCCATCCGGCATCCCACCTGGGATGAAATACAGACGGAATTCCCGTGTTTATATTTCATCAGCACACTCTCAATAATACTTCCGTCTTCCAGACGAAACAAATATTTCCGTGTACCATCAATTTTCGACACCAGGCAATCCACAATTTCCAGTGAACGCAGTGTTCCTTCTACTGACAGACGTTCCCGGAGATTTTTAGACAGATTTGTCATCTCGTCAACATTTTGAACAAGTTTTACATGCATCCAGTCATAAATCTGCTTTGCCCGAAACTTTTTATCGCCGAGAACATCCACAACAAAGGTTTCCAGTTCTGCCAGCGTCATTGATCTGATATCTGTTTTTTCCATCGTCTATCTCCTCCGAAACCGGGCAATAAAAAAGCCATCGGTTCCATACTCTCCCGGAAACAGCTGAATATGTCCGTCGTCCCGATGCTTTTCCCAGAGCACTTCCGGAAGAAATTCTTTCAAACTCCCGGATTCAAAAGGAAAGTTCTCCAAAAACCAGCGGACATTTTCTTCATTTTCCTCCGGATTGACTGTACATGTACTATATACAAGTGTTCCTCCCGGTTTTACATAACGGGATACGACAGTGAGAATCTCCCGCTGCAGCCGGGCCAGGGATTTCATATCTTCCCGGCTCATCCGGTAGCGGATATCCGGCTTTCGCCCAATAACCCCCAGACCCGAACAGGGCAGGTCGGCGATAACGACATCCGCCGTCCCCTCATCCTCTGCCACAAATTCCAGAGCATCCTGACACTGGGCCTGAATATGTTCCGCTCCCATACGAAGGATATTTTCTTCAATAAGAGCCACTTTATTTTCCGTCAGGTCTCTGGCTGTAATTTCACCATCTTCCAGCAATTCACTGGCCTGAATACTCTTCCCCCCCGGCGCTGCACAGACGTCAATAACCTTATCTGAAGGTTTTATTCCCGCCGCCTTCACCGCCAGCATGGAACTGACATCCTGCACCGTACAGAGTCCTTCCTGAAACTCCGGCAGAGCCCCAAGATAGTCATAGCCCTTTAGTTCAAAGGCTTCTGTCACCAGCGCATTCTGCACCGCCGTCACCTTTCGGTTTTCCATCCGTTTTTTAAATTCCTCTGCCGTCAGACGGTTCTTACAGATACGCACCGTCAGCGGCTGTTCCGTCAGAAAATACGCAAACATCTTTCGGGTATTTTCCGGGCCGTAACATTGGTTCCAGTAGTCTACAAGCCATTCCGGCTGGGAATAATAAACAGACATATCCCCGTTTGAAGGCTCTGATTTTTCCGGATTCCGGCTCATATTGCGCAGGACGCCGTTCACAAAACCGGAAAGATTTTTAAATCCTCTTTTTTTTGCTATTTTTACCGCTTCATTACATACGGCAGATACCGGAACACTGTCCATATATTTTATCTGATAGGCCGACATCCGTAAAACCGTACGGATTACCGGCTTCATTTTTTTCACTTTTACCTTTGAGAACTGTTCGACCATCCAGTCCAGCGTCACTCTCCGTTCCAGTGTGCCCCTTGTCAGACGGCTGATGAACCGGCGTTCTCTGTTATCCAGATACTGGTATTTCTCAAGCATCCGGCGAATGGCCATATGGGATGGCACCTGCTCTCTCTCAATCTCCAGAAGAATATCGC
>DBGCEW010000024.1:0-5463 GCA_048357495.1 Frisingicoccus sp. | reverse complement strand
GGTATGGGTCTGATGTGGGGAATTGATTTTGGAGCAATTGATCCGAAGCTGGCCCTGGAAGCTGTTCATGAAGGTTTTGAACGTCATTTGATTATGGAAGTTGCCGGACGTAAGGACGGTGTTTTGAAACTGATGCCGCCGTTGACTATTCAGGAAGATATTTTAAAAGAAGGTCTCGAAATTGTTAAAGAAGCTGTGGCACAGGTTTTAAAAAAATAAATTCTAAAAAATAAAAACGCGGAACGGGATGAGGTGTGGCCTCAATCCTGTGTCCAGCGTTTTTTTTCGTTGATATATTGTTCGTTCAGCCAGTCAACAGCCAGAGAAAGGCCTTCCGGGCTAAAGTCAAATACTTTTGCACTCTTTTTTTCATCCGGTGTTTTGTCAAAGCAGAAGGGCTGGGGCCAGATACTGGTTTTTAACACGGTTTGTGTTTCGGAGCTTTCCCCGGAAGCTTCTTCCAATGGAATTTCGGTCTTTTCAATACGGTAACGCATTCCCTGAAAGCTGCCGGTAAAGGGTTCTTTTTTTAAAAATGAAATTGGCATGACATCTTTTATGTCGATCATAGGTTGCTCTCCTTTTCTGTACCGAGGTTTTTCACGGTGTCGTAGGCAATGGGACCGCCAAAAAGATCTAAGGCGCTGCCGATGGTGACATCGACCCAGTTTCTGCCGAGGTCTTTAAGAAGGCGGAGATCTTCAAAGGAACCAACGCCTCCGGCATAGGTGACAGGGCGGGCCTGGAAGCTGCCCAGAAGGGAAACGAGAGGCTTTTCGATGCCGGAAGCCTTACCTTCCACATCGACGGCATGGATAAGGAATTCGTTGCAGTAAGGGGACAGCCGTTCTAAGGTTTCAAGATCCATTTTTACAGAAGTAAATTTCTGCCAACGGTCCGTAACGATATAATAGCTGTTTCCTTTTTTGCGGCAGCTCACATCCAGGACAAGGTGATTGCGTCCGACGATCCGGCACAGGTTTTCAAGATGTTCAAAGTAAATCTGCCCGTCTTTAAAAACGTAGGAGGTCACGATCACATGGGAGGCTCCTGCTTCCAGGAATTTCATGGCGTTGCCGGGGTGAATGCCTCCGCCAATCTGAAGACCGCCGGGATAGGCCTTTAAAGCAGCCAGAGCCTGGGAAACATCCGCATCATAATATTCCGAAGATTCCGGATTCAGAAGGATGATGTGACCGCCGGTGAGGCCGTCATCTTTATATTTCGAGGCATACCAGGCGGCATCCTGATTTGAAACGAAGTTTTCCATGGCCTGATCGCCTTGGTCCATGAGGCTTCCGCCGACAATTTGTTTTACTTTTCCGTTATGTATATCAATACAGGGTCTGAATTTCATTTTTAATCTCCTCTCTGGAATTCTGAAAAGAATTATAGTATAATTTAAGCCGTATTGCAAGCGAAAGGAAAGTAAGGAGCGAGAGAAGGATGGCGAAAAAGAAGGAAAATGACGTTAATAAAACCAATGCCATGCGTCTTTTAGAGCAGGGAAAAGTTCCTTTTCGGGTGGAAACCTATGAATATGATGAGGAGCATCTGAGTGGAGAGCATGTGGCAGGACAGGTAAGCCTTCCGGCGGATCAGATCTTTAAGACGCTGGTCGTCCGGGGAGAAAAACAGGGAATTATGGTTTTCTGCATACCTGTGACCATGGAACTGGATTTAAAGAAGGCTGCGAAGGCTGCCAAAGATAAAAAAATTGAGATGATTCATGTAAAGGAGCTGCTTGGACTGACCGGCTATATCCGGGGCGGCTGTTCGCCGGTGGGAATGAAAAAAAAATACCCTACATGGTTTGACGAAACAGCCATGCTCTATGATGAAATTGCGGTGAGCGGCGGTACACGGGGAATTCAGATCATTGCCAGTCCGGAAGATTTGAGAACATTTGTAGAAGCGGAGTATGGGGATATCACACTTTAAGCCTCCGTACATATATATATCATAAGAAACAGGTTCTGAGGTGGGCCATGCGTATATGCGAACTTCGTCAGAAGGAAGTGATTAATGTCCGGGATTGTCAGCGGATCGGCTTTGTAATGGATGTGGAATTTGACCCGTGTACGGGACAGATCTGTCAGTTGATTATTCCGGGACAGGGAAAATGGTGCGGACTTTTCGGCAGAGATACAGAATATACCATCGGCTGGAAATGTGTCCGGCAGATAGGAACAGATATTGTTCTGGTCGATGTTTGCATGGACGAGATTGTCCATCCCTGTGATGACTGAAAACCTTGATTTTATGGGAAAAATATGGTTGACCGTCCTGAAAACCTCGATTATAATAATACTATTCGAGGAGGATGAAAAGATGAAATGTCCATATTGCGGAGAGGCAGATTCAAAAGTCATTGATTCCCGCCCGGCAGAAGATGGAAGCTCCATTCGTCGGCGCAGACAGTGCAATGCCTGTCAGAAACGTTTTACAACCTATGAAAAAGTCGAAACGATTCCATTGATCGTCATTAAAAAAGATAATAACCGTGAGCCCTATGACCGGCGGAAGATTGAATCCGGGGTTCTGCGTTCCTGCCATAAACGGCCGATTTCGGCAGATCAGATTCAGAAACTGGTGGATGAGATTGAAACAGAGATTTTTAATCGGGAAGAACGGGAGATTTCTGCCCGGAAGATTGGTGAAATTGTCATGAACCGGCTGAAAAATCTGGATGCTGTAGCCTATGTCCGTTTTGCATCGGTATACCGTGAATTTAAAGATGTGAGTACCTTTATGGACGAGATTATGAAGATTATGGAAACGAAAGAGAAATAACAGGGATATAAAACCGGAAGTTCACTTTGATTTTTGAACTTCCGGTTTGTTTTTTTCGGTAAAACTGTTTTTTGTTTTAAAAGAATCACCGGTTTTTTGAATCAATGATAATGGTTACAGGGCCGTCGTTAACAAGCTCTACGGCCATATCAGCTCCAAATTCACCTTCTTCGACTTTAAAATTCATGGTTCGGAGGGCTTGAATAAAGTCCAGATAGAAAGCTTTTGAAATTTCAGGCAGGCCTGCATCGATGAAGCTTGGCCGGTTCCCCTTTTTTGTATTGGCAAAAAGGGTAAACTGGGAGATCACAAGCAGTTCTCCGTTGACATCCTTCAGAGAGAGATTCATTTTTCCATCACCGTCTTCAAAAACACGAAGACCGGAAATTTTTTTAACAAGATAGTCCATATCCTCCCGAGTATCTTCCTTGGCCACACCCAAAAGAACAACAAATCCCCGGCCGATTTCACCCCGCACGGTGCCTTCGATGGTTACTTTTCCGCGGATTACCCGCTGTATAACTGCTTTCATAGTAAAAACTCCTTTATTTTTATCCGTTTACAGAATTTTATTATATCGGTTAACGGTTTCTGCGTCAATCCGGTGGTTAAATTGTCGGAAACAGATGAACAATAATCATTGAAAAAGTTTATAAGGACTGATAGATTAAAATCAGGTATTGCCTTTCGGGAGAAAGGAAGAAATTATATGTTTTGCAGAGTTTTTGGCGGAGCCTGCACGGGAATTGACGGACGGATTGTCAGAGTCGAAGCAGATGCAGGGAATGGTCTGCCATCTTTTCATATTGTTGGCGAGATTTCCGCCGAAGTCAGGGAGTCGGGAATGCGTATACGGACTGCGATAAAAAATTCCGGATATTCTCTGCCGCCCAAACGTTATCTGGTGAATCTGGCCCCCTCGGGGTTTCGAAAGTCCGGGACAGGTTTTGATCTGCCTTCGGCAGTGGCACTTCTTTGCTGTATCGAGCAAATATCTCCAAAGTTTCTGGAAAACAGTCTGTTTATCGGTGAACTGAGTCTGAACGGTTCTTTAATTCCTGTCAAAGGGATTCTTCCGATGATCGATCAGGCGCTGAAAGAGGGCTTTTGTCATTGTTTTGTTCCTCTGGATAATGTCCGGGAGGCACTGATTATTTCCGGCATGACCGTGTATGGGGCCGGAACGCTGAAATCCGTTGTGGATCATCTTCAGGGCATACATAAGCTGGTTCCTGCAAAGCTGTCCGGGGAATCGGAGAAGGGGACAGACAGTAGCTGTCCTTTGGATTTTGGCGATATCCGTGGCCAGGAGGATGGAAAGCGCTGCGTTCAGATTGCTGTGGCAGGGTGGCATCATCTGTTGATGATCGGACCTCCGGGAAGCGGGAAAACGATGATGGCAGAGCGGATTCCTTATATTATGCCGCCCATGTCCCGGGAAGAACAGATTGAGGTGACAAAGATTTACAGTGCGGCAGGACGGCTGAAGCCGGAAGCGGGCCTGCTTTCGGTACATCCTTTTCGCAGGCCCCACCATTCGGTATCGGATAAGGTGCTGATAGGGGGCGGATCGGTGCCCGGACCGGGAGAACTGAGCCTGGCCCATGGAGGTGTATTGTTTCTGGACGAGCTTGCAGAGTTTTCACGGACCGCACTGGAAGCCCTGCGGCAGCCTATGGAGCTGGGGACGGTATTTATTCACAGACTGCGGGGGAACGGAACTTTTCCGGCCCGGCCCCTTGTCATCGGCGCCATGAATCCCTGTCGGTGCGGCTATTATCCGGACAGAGAACGGTGCCGGTGTACTTCGGCCCAGATTCAGTCCTATATGGGAAAAGTGAGCGGTCCGGTGATGGAACGGATTGATCTGTGTGTGAATCTCCGGCGGATGTCCTATGAGCAGATAGATATTTCTGAGAGGGGTACGGACAGCGATGTGATGAAAAAACGGATAGGGGCAGCCCGTGAACGCCAGAAGCAGCGTTTCTCAGGGACAGGTATTCGCTACAATAGCGGGATGGACAGCTATATGCTTTCAAAATATTGCCGTCTGGATGAAAAAACGGAAAAGCTATTTCAGGAGATCTATGAAAAATTTCATCTGTCTGCCAGAGCTTATCAGAAAATTTTAAAAGTAGCCCGGACAATCAGCGATCTGGAAGACAGTGATGGAATTAAAGAAGAACATCTGGCGGAGGCCGCTTTTCACCGGATGCCCGATGAAAACTATGGAGGGAATTTATGGGATTAACGGAAAGAGAATGTTGGTTTTGGCTGTGCAGCCGCCCATATCTTAGTTTGGGGAGTATTGATAAACTTCTGGGATATTTTAAAACCGCCGGGAATATTTATTATGGAAGGAACTCGGAATACAGCCGGGTTCCGGGATTGAAAAATAAGACCCTGAATCAGCTTCAGGGAACGGGGGAAAAGGATGAGGAAAAGCTTCGCAGCGGAATGAGACGGCTGGAAGAGCTCGGAGGAAAGTTTGTTTGCCGGGAGGACCGGGATTTTCCGGAGAAATTAAGGCATATTTATGATCCACCCGCCGGGCTGTTTTACTATGGTGAGCTTCCGAAAGCATCTCAGCCGATGATTGGGATTGTCGGGGCACGGAGCGCCAGCAGTTATGGGCTGGCTGCAGCGGAATACTTTGCATCGGCTTTATCC
>DBGCEW010000023.1:0-7031 GCA_048357495.1 Frisingicoccus sp. | reverse complement strand
ATCCCTGTTTCGGGACATCGGCGTCTCTTTCAATCCGACACAAGCCTGTCAGATAAAATTATTCATATAATGTGTAAGCACCATCTACAATCTGGATAAATTTACTTCCTTTATTCGGTTCACCTTCTGCTGTCCATGTGATACCTTCACCTGTCAGACCATCAACCGTAATTTCTGTCATAGCTTTGATAAGATCTGCACTTTCTACAGAACCTGCCTGTTCCATCGCTGCTTTCATCGCATATACCGTATCATAAGCATCGGCTGCAAACTGATCCGGTGTTGCACTGTAAGCTTTTTCATAAGCTTCTACGAAAGCCTTTACATTTTCAGATGGATCTGCTGCGAAGAATGGGCTTAAGAAAATAGCGCCTTCAACGGTTGCTGTATCTGTAACAGTTCCGAGAACGCCGTCCCAGCCATCACTGCCGAGGAAAGGAATTTCCATTCCCATATCGCTTGCCTGTTTTGTAATATAAGTTGCTTCCTGATAATAAGCAGGAACAAAAATCGCTTCCGCATCTGTTCCTTTAATCGTTGTTAACTGTGTATTAAAGTCAACATCACCATCAGAGAAACCTTCACTTGCAACGATTGTGCCGCCCTTTGCAGCAAATTCTGCTTCAAATGCTTCGCGGATACCCATGCTGTAATCGGATGCATTATTGTAAAGCACTGCAATCTTCTTATAACCAAGTGTTTCTGCAGCTAAATCTGCCATGGCAACACCCTGTGCCGGGTCTGTAAAGCAGACACGGAACGCATTATCATTTTTAGCACATTCCATAGCGGAACCGGATGGTGTAATCTGTAAAATACCATCTGCTGCAGTCAGATCTGTAATCGCAATACATGCACCGCTTGTTACAGCGCCTAAAATAGCGTCTGCGCCTTTATCCATAACCGCATTATAAGCCTGAATGGCTTTATCTTCTGTCGCTTCATCATCGGCAAATTCCATATCCAATGTGTAAGTTGTATCTCCGACAACAACGCCGCCGGCTGCATTAATCTCATCAATAGCAACCTGAGCTCCCTGTTTTACAGAAAGACCATAAGAAGCTGCGCTTCCTGTCACAGGTCCGATACCGCCAATTAAGAAAACGTTCTCTCCTGCTGCCGCTGCGCCGCCTTCAGCCTTTGTTTCCGTCTTTTCTCCGCCGCCGCAGGCTGTCAGAGATGCAACAACTAAAGATGCTGCCAAAGTAAGACTCATCGCTTTCATCAATTTTTTCATATCCATTTCCTCCTTCTATTTTACCTTTCATTTTAATACCGAAATCCCCCTATTGTCAATAATTTAATACAATAAACGATTAAAGAATCTCTTTTCTATCAACTCTTTTGGGAGTATAATAGTTATATTCATCATTTTAAATCAAAGAAAGGGGCGTTTCTTATGAAGATTCTCACAAACGGTCATTTTATATCCTGCGAAGATGATAATCGCTGTTTTTCTGTAATGGTCATCGATAAAGATAAAATTATATTTACCGGAGACAGTGTGCCGGCTTCCTATGCCAACTGTAAAACCATTGATATGCACGGTCTCACAGTCGTTCCGGCCTTTTCGGATACCCATATGCATTTTGAAAGCTATGCGCTGTTCCGCACCACTGTCGATGTGCGGAATGCCAGAAATTTTGAAGATATGAACCGGATGCTTAACGACTGGACCGACGCTCATCCAAATGCCAAATTTCTCCCGGCCTACGGCTGCAGCGCCCATACCGTTGCTGAAAAACGGCTGCCGGAAACCGCAGACCTTGACGCCATGACAGATCTGCCCCTGCTTATTGTAAAATATGACGGCCATGCCGCCGTTGCCAACTCCGCTTTGATCGACCTTTTTCCATCGGATATTCTTTCCGACCCGGGATTTGATGCCCAAACCGGATGGTTATATCAAAATGCCTTTTATAAAGGCGTAAACTTTATCACCGGTAAAGTGTCCCCTTTAACACTGCTTGAAGGTATGCAGAATGCCGCGGAAGCGCTGGCCGAAAAGGGCATCGGTTATATTCATACCGTGGAAGGGGTCGGTTATCCGAATGATATGGATATCGATACCATAAATATCATCCGCAGAGGCCTGCCTCAGAAATACACCGTGTTCTTCCAGACCATGGACGTGGATAAGGTTGTGCGCCGAAAGATGTCTCACATCGGAGGCTGCTTCTCCCTTGCCCTGGACGGCTGCTTTGGTTCTGAAGATGCGGCCCTTTCTGAAGGCTACACCAATAATCCGGAGAATAAAGGTTTTCTCGCCTACAGTCAGGAAGAAGTGAATAATTTCTGTATCCGCGCCAACCGGGCCGGACTTCAGATAACCATGCATGCGATCGGCGATACGGCTGTGGAACAGGCGCTGAATGCCTATGAAGCAGCCCTCAAAGACTATCCGAGAAAAGATGCCCGCCATATTTTAATCCATGGCGACCTGATGCATAAAGAAGCTATTCAAAAAGCGGCAGAACTGGGCATCACCATCGCCGTACAGCCCGCATTTCTGGACTGGCCTCAGGAACCGGCAGAATATCTGGAATCGATCCTCGGTGAACGGGCAAATCAGATCCTGCCCCTTCGGGACATGGTTGATGCAGGCCTTCTCCTGACCTCCGGCAGCGATGCGCCGTGTACCGTTCCGAACCCGATTGAAGGTATCCATATCTGTTGTAACCATCCGAATCCGGCGCAGGCCCTGACAGTGGAGGAAGCCTTGAAAACCTATACCCTCTGGGCCGCCCGAAGCGCCTTTGACGACAACCTTTACGGCAGTCTGACCCCGGGGAAAAAGGCCAATTTTGTTGTTCTGGATAAAAATATCCTTTCGATACCAAAAGAAGATATCCGCACCGTCCGGATTAAAGGCGTTTTCCTGAACGGAAAGCGGTTCCGCCCATCGGAGAGATTCTCCATTCCGGAACTGGCATTAAATATTTTCCACAATTTCCGGGAGGACTGATATGATTTATACACCTATGACAAAAAAAGCGATGCGCATTGCCTATGATGCCCATCACGGCCAGCTCGACAAAACCGGCACGCCCTACATTTTTCACCCCTTCCATGTGGCGGAAACGATGACCAGCGAGGCGGCTGTCATTGTTGCACTGCTTCACGATGTCATTGAAGATACGGACATCACTCCGGAAGCACTGGCTCAGGAAGGTTTCAGTGAGGATATTCTGATCGCCTTATCCCTGTTAACCCACAACCCGGCGGAGGAATATATGGATTATATTTCCCGACTCTCTACCTGCCCTCTGGCCCTCGAAGTAAAGCTTGGCGATCTCCGCCATAATTCGGACATCACCCGGCTGGATGGCCTGGATGCGCAGATGGAAGCCCGGCAGAAAAAATATGCCAAAGCCATTCATCTGCTGGAAGCCATTTCCGATGATTGACATTTCAGAAAAAACACTATAATATGAACCTGAAGGGTACGCCGCAAGATTCGTCTTCCGGCAAACCCATTATAAATATACCTGCTGAACTTAAGGGTGTGCCCGAAAGCAAAGACAAGGACTCTATGATTTTTTTATAACCAGCCTTACCCTGTCCAGCTTTTTTCTGGGACAGGGTATTTTTATTGTACAGGAGGCCTTTATGGAAACACGCATTGCCGTTATCGGCATTATTATTGAAAGTCCCGGGGCGGTTGAAAAGCTCAACGCCATTCTTCATGAATATTCATCCTACATCCTTGGCAGGATGGGTATTCCCTATCAAAAACGGAACCTGTCCATTATAAGCATTGTGATTGATGCGCCTCAGAATGTAATCAGCGCCCTGTCGGGAAAACTGGGCATGCTGCCCGATGTCAGCACAAAAACCGTCTATTCCAAAATATAGGAGGCTCCGATGACACCTTTAAAAGATTTAATTATCCGTTTAAAAAGCAGCCGCATTCTTGAAAAAAAAGATTTTATCCAACTGCTTGAGGGCCTTTCCGGGGATTCCGATGCTGTGGCCTTTTTACAAAAAGAAGCCCAGAACACCGCCCGGGAGCATTTCGGCCGGAATATTTATGTCCGGGGACTGATTGAATTTACGAATTACTGCCGGAACGACTGTTATTACTGCGGTATCCGCCGGAGCAATTTAAACGCCGACCGGTATCATCTCAGCAAAGGCCAGATCCTCGACTGCTGCCGCAGCGGCTATGATCTGGGCTTTCGGACCTTTGTCCTGCAGGGCGGTGAGGATATGTCCTATAGCGATGATGCTGTCACTGAAATTATCGCTTCTATCCGACAGCTGTATCCCGACTGCGCCATCACCCTTTCGGTGGGTGAAAGACATCCGGATACTTATAAAAAATGGTTTGATGCCGGCGCCAACCGTTATCTGCTGCGCCATGAAACAGCAGACCCGGACCATTATGCAAAGCTTCATCCATCCGCTTTAAGCAGTGAAAACCGAAAAAATTGTCTTCGCCGGCTCAAAGCCATCGGTTATCAGACCGGAACCGGATTTATGGTCGGTTCTCCATGGCAGACTTCGGAAAATCTGGCCGAAGACTTAGGGTTTATCCACGAACTTCAACCGGAGATGATCGGTATCGGTCCTTTCATTCCCCATATGGATACACCCTTCCGTGATTTCCCTGCCGGGACGCTGGAACAGACCCTTCACTTAATCAGCATTCTCCGGCTCATGCGGCCGGATGCCCTCATCCCCGCCACTACCGCCCTTGGAACCATTCATCCACAGGGCCGGGAACTTGGAATCTTGGCCGGAGCCAATGTGGTCATGCCAAATCTCTCTCCCGTCAATGTCCGGGATAAATATCTGCTCTATAATAATAAAATATGTACCGGGGAAGAAGCTGCGGAATGCCGGGGCTGCCTGGATCGCCGCCTGAAATCCATCGGCTACCATATCCTTACTGACCGTGGGGATTTTACACCAATCGACTAAAAGGAGAAAAAATCATGTATAATGCGAAATCATTAAAAGCTGAAGAATTTATTAATGATGAAGAAATTCTGGATTGTCTCGACTATGCCAAAAAAAATAAAAACAACCGTGAACTCATCGATCAGATTTTAGAAAAGGCTTCAGAAATGAAGGGAATCAGCCACCGTGAAGCTGCTGTTCTTCTGGAATGTGACCTGCCGGATGAAATTGAAAAAATATTTCATCTGGCCAAAGAGATCAAAAACCGTTTTTACGGCAACCGGATTGTTATGTTTGCACCGCTCTATCTGTCCAACTACTGTATCAACGGCTGCACCTACTGCCCGTATCATCTGAAAAATAAACATATTGCCCGTAAGAAACTGACCCAGGAAGAAGTCCGTCAGGAAGTCATCGCCCTTCAGGATATGGGACATAAACGTCTCGCTCTGGAAGCCGGCGAAGACCCGGTCAATAATCCAATCGAATATATTCTTGAATGTATTCAGACCATTTACGGCATTAAACATAAAAATGGTGCCATCCGCCGTGTCAATGTCAATATCGCTGCAACCACCGTGGAAAACTACCGGAAACTGAAGGATGCAGGCATCGGAACCTATATTCTGTTCCAGGAGACTTACAATAAAAAGAGCTATGAAGAATTGCACCCAACCGGTCCGAAACATGACTATGCCTACCACACGGAAGCCATGGACCGGGCCATGGAAGGCGGTATTGACGATGTCGGCCTCGGCGTTCTCTTTGGCCTGAATCTCTACCGCTATGACTTTGTGGGACTGCTTATGCATGCAGAGCATCTGGAAGCCGCTCAGGGTGTCGGCCCTCACACCATCAGTGTTCCTCGAATCTGTCCGGCAGACGATATCGACGTCAACACCTTCTCCAATGCCATCCCGGACGATATTTTTGAAAAAATTGTGGCATTAATCCGAATCGCTGTGCCATATACCGGAATGATCATTTCCACCCGGGAATCCAAACGGGTTCGGGAAAAGGTCCTTCAGCTCGGTGTATCTCAGATCAGCGGTGGTTCCCGAACCAGCGTCGGCGGCTATGTTGAGCCGGAGCCGGAAGAAGAAAATTCTTCCCAGTTCGATGTGACCGATCAGCGCAGTCTCGATGAAGTGATCAACTGGCTTCTTGAAATGGGCTTTATCCCAAGCTTCTGCACCGCCTGCTACCGGGAAGGACGTACCGGAGACCGCTTTATGTCCCTCTTAAAGGCCGGACAGATTTCCAATTGCTGCCAGCCCAACGCTCTCATGACTTTAAAAGAATATCTGATGGATTATGCTTCGGATGAAACCCGTAAAAATGGAGAAAAACTCATTGAAAAAGAAATCGAAAATGTTACGAATGAAAAGGTCCGCAGCCTGACACTGGAACATTTGAAAGATATTGCCGAAGGAAAACGGGATTTCCGTTTCTAACTATCAAAAAACTGCTCTTCTCCGGCGCTGTGAAATGCGCCCTCGAAGAGCAGTTTTTTTGACTTGCTCCATCATTTGCATTCTCATGATTTTCAAATTCCAATCTGTAAGTAAACCCTGGGTATGTTTTTCAAAAATGAACCCAGGGTGTGTGGAAAACATATAGTTTTTATGCTAAATTGTTAATAAAAAGGAGGGTACATATGGATAAGATAAAAATAGGTCAATTTATTGCAAATTGCCGTAAGGATAAAAAACTAACTCAAGAGCAATTGGCTGAAAAACTAAATATAAGTAAAAATGCAGTGAGCAAATGGGAACGCGGTATTTGCTTAATGAATATGTCCCTTTTAAAGCCGTTAAGTGAAATACTCGGTGTTAGTGTAAATGACATTTTATCAGGCGAAAAAATACCAGAATATAAACTAAAAGAAAAATCCGAAGAAAATCTTATAAAATTATCTGAATTTAATCATTATAAAAGTATTACCATTGGAACTGTATTTGTATTAATA
Organism: Frisingicoccus sp.; assembly: GCA_048357495.1. Lineage (GTDB taxonomy): Bacteria > Bacillota > Clostridia > Lachnospirales > Lachnospiraceae > Frisingicoccus. Next base: position 160 of record DBGCEW010000023.1, on the reverse strand, counting down.
ATAACTGCCGTTATTATTCTATATTCTCTTATTAAAAATATGAGCCTATGAAAGTTTTTCTGTAAATAAAGATTTATAAGGTCTTCTATGATAAAATAAAAATCATAGGAGGCCTTTTATTATGGCAAGAAGAGAAAAGAAACCAGTACACAAAGTAGTA
>DBGCEW010000022.1:0-38699 GCA_048357495.1 Frisingicoccus sp. | reverse complement strand
AAAAACGGCGTGACCATTGCGGTCACACCGTTCTCTGCCCCTCGCAATGCTAAATAGTACCTTATCACTATTAAGCCTTCCTGACCCGGATTTTTATTGACGGTCTCAGCGGCATGGGACTCGGGCTTTTTGCGACCCTGATTATCGGGACAATTATGAAACAGATTGGAGATTTGATCGGCGGTGACATCGGGATGTATATATCCACATTTGCCGTCATCGCACAGCGGCTGACCGGCGCGGGTATTGGCGTGGGTGTTGCCTGTAAATTTAAGGAATCCATTTATGTGACCCTGTCGGCGGCAACTGCGGGAATGATCGGCGCTTATGCCGGCAACATTATGTCAGGAACTTTGCTGACAGAAGAAGGTGTTCTGGCGCTGTCCGGACCGGGGGAACCCCTCGGCGCTTTTATTGCGGCTTATGTCGGTATCCAGCTTGGACATCTTGTGGCGGGAAAAACAAAGGTAGATTTACTGGTAACTCCGGTGGTAACGATTTTGTCCGGAGGTGCGGTGGGCATTATTGTGGGTCCTCCGATTTCGGAATTTATGGTCTGGCTTGGCGGGATCATTAACTGGGGCACGGAGCAGCAGCCGATAGTGATGGGAATGGTCGTATCGGTTGTTATGGGGATGGTACTGACGCTGCCGATCAGCTCGGCGGCCCTTGGGATTATTCTTGGGCTGGACGGTGTTGCTGCGGGAGCGGCAACGATCGGATGCTGTTGCCAGATGGTTGGCTTTGCAGTGATCAGTTACCGGGACAATGGCCTTGGCGGCCTGATCTCTCAGGGACTTGGAACGAGTATGCTTCAGGTGCCGAATATTGTCCGGAGACCTTTGATATGGATTCCGCCGATTTTATCCTCGGCAATTCTTGGACCTGTTGCTATTTCACCGTTATTTCATATGGTGAGCAATGCCACAGGATCAGGGATGGGAAGTGCCGGACTTGTCGGACAGATTATGACATATCAGACGATGACCGCATTTGAATCACCGGTACTGGTACTTATAAAGATTGTAATTTTCCATTTTCTGCTTCCGGCAGTCATTACTATGGGCGTGGCCAGAGGCATGCGGAAAATGGGCTATATCCGCAACGGTGATATGAAACTGGAAGTTTAAATAAAGGAGAGATATTAAAATGAATGCAATAATTGATCAACTGGCCCATAGCGGGGCATTTATACTGGCAGCGGTTGGTTTCCTGATTTTCTTTGTTACACAGATCTGGAGGGCCGTTCATGTGGAGGAATCTTACGGCGAGAAGCTTTCCTCAGTGAAGCAGCCCCAAAAAGAGTGGATGCTTCTTGGATTTATTCTGATTGTAGGCATTGTTGTTGTTATCCGGTTGATTATGGAGTATAGCAATCCGGGAGAAAATATGCCGGAAAGTTATCGGTCCGTATTAATTGGCGCGATCATTCTGGTTGTGGGCTTGTTAATTTTCCTGGCGATACGTACAGTCAGTCCGACCCGCTTTTTTTCCAATGGTATCCTTGTACATGATTATGGCTATGTGCCGTGGGAGGATATCGTTTCTGTTGACAGAATGCCGGATAACAGATTTCAGATTTATCTGAACCGGACAAAGCCTTTTAAAGGCAAAAGCTGTTTTATCCGGTATGAAGCGCCGCAGGAAGGGGAGCTGACTGAAATTTTCCGTAAATATGTTTATTGAGTTTAAGGAGGACTTCCATGAAGGCAGGATCTCATATTTTAATCCACGATATCATTGATGAGCATGAGGAACGAATGGTCAATCTGAAAAGGTATTATCCCTTCTTCAGATTGTGTGATCATTCGCTGAGCCAGTTTAAAGAAGGCCGTTACGAGGGGATTGATATGGGCTATGTGACCATGTCAGTCCTCCGGTTTTTTATTGAAGAGAATAATTTTAATGATATGGCGGTGACTTACAGCCAGTATGAAGATTTTTTAAGCAGGCTTCTGTACAGAGATTTTAATCTGGAAGGGCAGCCGGAAGAAATCAGAGAGCTGGTGCAGTATATTTTCGATAAAATTACCAATGAGGGACGGCCGTTTGCCTTTGACTACTTCGAGCCGAAGAGTCGGTCAATGAAGGTGGGGCGTACGCGGCTGATCGAGAGCAGTTACCGGGATGGAGAGATTGTTTATCAGATTTCTTCCGACGGCATTGCTTTTTATCTGGATACAAAGGAAACGAAGGATGAAAGTAAGATAAGCATTCAGCAGATTCTTCTCGAGAAAATGATCCGGTCCAAGAACTTCAGAGGCGGCGTGGAGGTTATCCGCCGCATTAACAGTGAAGTTACCCGCTTGATCATGCAGCAGGGGGAAATCGTGACGCTGCTCAGCCACAATATTTTTGAAGGAATGAAAGCCCTGGAGGCATTTTCGGAAAAAGGACTGAAATGGTTTCAGGAAGAACAGAAACTCTTTGACGAAAATCTGGATTTGGTAAAAAAGGCTATGATTCAGGCACGGGAGGAAAATTCCAGACACCGGGTGGTGGAAGAAATTTATTATCTGAATCAGGAACTGAAAAAATCTATGGACCGTCATGAGGCCCTGCTGGCGGCATGTACAGAGCTGCAGGTTCAGGCGGATGAATTGATGCTGAAGGCGAAGCGTAGCCGTTTCCGCCGGAGCCTGAATTTTTCAGATCTGCTCCGAACGGCTATGGAGGAGGATGATATCCGTGTGCTGGAAGCGATGGCAGCGCCGCTTCTTGGTCTCAAAATCAGGAAAAGGTTTCAGCTTGGCAGACTGGAAGATCTGCTGACCTGCCAGGCGGAAGGTGCGGAAGAAGGCGAAGCCGTTTCTGCCGGCGAAGAGGAAACTTATATTTTCGAGGACGAGATTGAAGAGGAACGGATACGTCATAACTATATGTTGATGTTGCAGACTCTTTTTGATACACTGATTCATAAGCGGTCGGTGGAACTAAAGGAGCTTCACAGCCTTTATATCATGAAATTTACGGAGAATATTTTGAAGAATGGGGATTATTACTCCTTTCTGGCCCACCTGAGTCAGAAATCTATGTACAATCTGGGAGAGATTCGTGACAATCCGGATACGTTTCTGGAGGAAATGATGGCAGAACTGGTTGGCAGAGACCGGAAAAAGGAATATGAAGATTTAAAATTTACGCTGGAATTCCTTTCGGAGGAAAGTATTCATACCGGTTCCGGCGGATATTTGACCAATATACGTTTTGAAAGGCAGGGAATGTAATGGACCACAGAAATCTGGATAAGGCTATGGAAATATTTACCAGACTGATTGTGGGAGAAGCAATCAGCAGTGAGGAGAATATTGATTTGTATGAAGATTATCGGAACAACAGTGAGGTCTATGATATTCTTATGTCTGTTTTGAAAAAATCTAATTTAAGTCTGTATGAGTTTGGAAACGGGCTCTATGTTACGGCAGGAGACGGAAACCGGATTTTTGGCTTTACAAACGATGAACTGAAAAAAGCTATTGGGCTGCGTCTGAACCGTGAACTTTATCTGGCCTATTTTATTATTTACAATATTATATTGCTTTTTTATCAGGATTCGTCAAGCTTTTTATATACGGATTATGTGCGGAGTGAAGATGTGATCACCCAGACAGAAAGCTCTATGCAAAAGGCATTGAAGGCACTGCAGAGTCAGGCGCTGAACCGGGTGGAAGAAAACAGCTTCCAGACGCTGGCAGCTCTTTGGGAGGACATGCCCCTTATTCCGGTAAATGAAGATATGGCGGCGCTAAAGGCAGCCCGTGGGTCAAAGACCGGATTTGTGAAACTGGTTTTTAATTTCCTTATTTCCCAGGATTTGTTTTTTGAGAATCACGGACGTTATTATATTAAGCCGAGATTCCGGGCGTTGGCGGAAAACTATTATGAGGAAAACCGGGGTCGGCTGTATACTATAGTGACAGGAGGGGATGAAGATGCCTCATATTAATCGGATTCGGGTTAATAATGTAAAATATAATTTCGGAACCCAGTTTTATGATGATTTTATTCTGCGTTTTGATGGGAAAAATGCCCTTTATGACCTGGCAAATGGCGGCGGGAAAAGTGTTCTGATGCTTTTACTGTTCCAGAACCTTATACCAAACTGTACCCTGGACGATAAGCAGCCAATCGAAAAACTGTTTCGCACCGACGCGGGCAGCAAAACGATCCATTCACTGATTGAGTGGAAATTGGATGACCGTTTTATCCGTGATCAGTATAAATATATGCTCACCGGATTTTGCGCCCGGAAGGCACGGGAAGAACTTCGGGAAACCGCAGCGGTAGAATATTTTAATTATGTGGTTTTTTACCGGGGCTATAATGACAATGATATTGTGAATCTTCCTCTGTCGGATGGCAGGGAACGGATGACATACACCGGACTGAAAACCTATCTGAAGGAACTCGGACGCCGGGATATGGGCCTTGAAGTGCATGTTTTTGACCGTAAAGGAGCGTATCAGCGGTTTATCAGCCAGTATGGGCTTTATGAGAGCCACTGGGAAATCCTCAGGGGAATCAATAAGACCGAGGGCCATGTGCGTACGTATTTTGAAACCCGTTATCGGACAACCCGGAAAGTGGTGGAAGACTTATTGATTGAAGAAATTATTCAGAAGGCCTTTCAACAGGAACGGGGACAGGAGGGGGATATGGCAGATACCCTTGTCCGGATCAAGGATAAACTGACGGAGCTGGCGGACCGGAAAAAAGAGATGGGGGATTATGACCGTCAGGCAGAAATTCTGGAAAGCTTTTCCGGACGGGTGGCATTACTGAAAAATGTCTATAAAGAAAAAGAAGCGCTGGATACAGATATGGTAAAAACCTATCACACGATTGTTGCCGTAAATCATATAAAAGAAAAAGCTCTGGCAGTATTTCAAAAGGAAAAAGAGTTTGCCCAGAAACATATCCGGGAAATTTCCAGAAAGCTGGAGACTGTAAAAATACAGGAGAATCAGGAACATCTTCAATGTCTTGAGGCGGATACCGAAAAATATGCTGCAGAGCTCAGCCGGATGAAAGAAATGTGGGAAACCCGGAGACAGGCATTGAGTTTTGCGGAAAGCGGAAATGATTATGATGATTATCTGAAGGTCCGGAGCCAGTGGGAAGCTGTCAGGGAATTTCTTGCACAGGACGGCAAAGCGGATGAGGGTGTATTAAAGGAGCTTCAGATGTTGGCGCGGCTGCATTTTAAATTTATGCAGACGGAACAAAAAGCCCTTGAAGGAAAAAGGGAAATGGTGAATAAAGCTCTGGAGGAAACAGAAGCTGAAAGGGATGCTGCCCGTGAAGCAGAACGGCAGCTTTTCAGCGAGGGAGCGGTTCTTGCGAGTCAGGCAGAAGAAGCTGCTGCCAGAGAAAAGGAAGTCTCGGACAGGCTTGGCGGTTTATGCTGCAAGGTTCCGGTGCTGATTCTTGAAGATATCGGAAAAATGCTGCGGGAGAAAAAACGCCGGCAAATGGAAAATACACTGAAGATGAAAGGATGGAGAGAGCGGACGCAGTTTCTTGAGCAGGAAGCAGAGGAAATCTCAAAATGTTTGGATGAGAGCTTTGGAATTCAGAAAGATCTGCTGTTGGAAGAAGAGGAACTGAAATCCTTTTTAGAGGGATATGCAATTGAAAAAGAGAAGCTGAAAAGACTTCTGGAGGTTTATCATGTGCAGAAGGAAGAGGCTTTGACGGCAGCAGTTAACGAACAATTTCGAAAGGTCGTTTTAGAAGGGGAGTTAAGACGTCAGGAAATAAAAAAATTTGAGAAAAAGCTTGAGAAGCTGCGTCAGGGTATTCCGACAGTTATGAATCCGGCGCTGGAGGCCGTGGTAGAGTATATCCGTCGGTGTCACGGGCTGAAATGTGTTTTTGGCGGGGACTATTTGAAGGAAGTCAGTGATTATGACCGCAGAATTTTGCTGGAACGGATTCCTTTTCTGCCGGAGGCGGTTATTCTGGAAAGCGGCATGACCGGTCTGAGGGAAGACCGGGTGCTTCTTGAAAAGGATTTCGGAGATGGCGTTGTTCCGGTAATCAGTCTGAATCAGGTTCTGGAACAGAAAGAAGTCCTTTCCGGGGAAAACGTACTGTTTCTTTCTAAAGATCCGGACCTTTTTTTCAATGAAGAAACCAGGGAAAATACATGCCGGCAGATTGAAAAGTTTCTTGAAGAGGCTGGGAAAGGACTGGAACGGCTGGAAGACCGGGAAAGAACAATTGAGGCTGACAGGCATTATATCAGGAGCGTGGAATTGGACTATGGAAAACATTATGCAAAACGTTCAGCCCGCCGGGGGGAGATTGTTTCTGAACTGGAAGCTGTCCGGGAAAAAATTGCCACAGAGGATGAAAAACTCCGGGTTTGCCGGGAAAATATAGAAAATAATAAACAGGCTCTGGAAAGCTTACAGACTGAAATAGATGTCAGGGATGAAGAGCTGGAAATACTGGAGGAAATGCAGTCTCTGGATGAAAGGTTAAAAGAAATACAGCGTAAAGTTCAGCAGCTTGGAGAGGCACTGGACAAGAATAAGAGGCAGCAGCGGGAAGCTCAGGAAAAATTTGATAGAGCGGAGAATATACAGCAGCAGCTTCTTGACCAGAAAAAAGCATTGCAGGAACAGCTTTTAAAAATGGATACGGAATGGAAAAATCTGTACGAAGCTTATTATTCCGAAGGTGAAACCGAAGAAACGGAAATGGCCGCAGAGGATGCTGATGCCCGCTTCAGGGGCCTGAAGGAAGCTTATGAAAAAGAACATTCCAATCTGGAAGATAAAAAACGTCTGATGGAAAGTTATCGGCAAATGATGGATAAGGCCCTTGAAATGATTGAAAAACGGGGAACGGATTTGACGCTGTTGGAAACAATGGCGAAAGAACATCGTTTAGTCCGGAAATCGGCAGCGGATATCGAAAAAATAGAGCAGGAGCTGGTTCAATTAAAAGCGGATATTGAAATGCGGGAAGCAACACTGTTTCAATATCAGGAAAATAAAAACAAACTTTTCGGCAGCGTTGCCCAGGGGATTCATTCGATTGAAGAGAAATATGGCACCTTTGAACAGGTCAGTCTTCATCACGGAGATTACAATACTTTTGAGGTTCAGCAGAGAAAGGCTTTAGAGGATGTCCTTGAAAAAAAATCCAGGGCAGAGGAAGGCATTGAAAATACCTGGAAGGAACTGCGGGCCTGGGATGATGTGAAAAGGGATTTGGAAAGAACAATACGAAACGAGAATATTTTGTTTAACCGGACGAAGGATACCTATGGAATGGATCTGGATATTCGTAAAAAGCACCGGGAGCTGAATGAAAAGTATGCACGTCTGCGGACGGAACTTCAGCGGAAACGGGAAGGCTACGAAAAAGACCGGATAAAAGCTGCGGAAGATCTGCACCGGATATCGGCGGTTGAATTAGCAGAGGCTATGCGCGGAGAAGCCGTTATGCCAGAGAATTTTGAGGATGCGTCAGTGATGATTCAGCAGTTGACCGAAACGATAGCCATTGTTCGTCTGGAGAAGGAACGGATTGAAAAAACAATTCAGGATATGGTGCAGATTAAAGAAAATTTTGAAAAACAGTGTCTTCAGCGCTGCTTGAGCATCCGGGCCGAGCTTGAGCGTTTTCCGGCCTATTCAAAAATTATGCTGGATGGTCGTCAGATACCAATGGTTATGCTGAAAATTCCTTATGTTAAAGAGGAGATGTACAGTCAGCGCATGTCCGAATACATCGATGCCATTGTGGCAAGGACGGATGCTTACAGCAGCCCTGAGGAACGGGTGGCTTATATACGTCAGCAGCTTTCATGGAAGCGGCTGTTTTCTGTCATCGTTACCGATGTCAACAGTATTCGCCTGAAACTGTATAAGCGGGAGCGGGTCAAAGAGCAGAGCCGGTATCTGAAATATGAGGAAGCTGTCGGAAGCACCGGACAGTCTCAGGGAATCTATATCCAATTTTTAATCGGTGTTATTAATTATATTTCAATGGTTTATTCCGGCGGCGGTGACGGGGCGGATTTAAAGAAAGTGATTTTTATTGATAACCCCTTTGGTGCGGCAAAGGATATTTACATTTGGCAGCCGATTTTTGAATTGCTTCGGACGAATCAGGTTCAGCTCATTGTGCCTACCCGTGGTGCAACTCCGGCCATAACCGGAAAGTTTGATGTGAATTATATTCTCGGACAGAAAATGATTGACAAAATGGAACAGACGGTCATCGTGGACTACAGTTCGAATGTAGACATCGCATCGATGGAATATGAGAAACTGGAATTTGAACAGGAAGTGTTTGATTTTATTTAAAGGACATCCGGAAGTTGGTTAAAGAAAAGCTGCGGGAAAGCTTTCTTCAACCAACTTCCGGGCTTTTTAGCGGGCTGCTTTAAGGTTTTTATCAACCAACTGACAGGGCTGTTTGAATTGGAATTGACTGAAAATTCAACTATTATCAAGAGATAAGCAGATAAGAATGATATTAAAAGATTGAAGAGAAATAAAATTAAAAAAATTTAAAAAATGTATTGACAAAATGAAAGACCGTGATTATAATATAGACATAAACAAAGAAAACTTCGAAAAATAAAATTCACGGAGGTGATTCCATTGAAATAACAGATGCTCAATATTTTGAATGATTATATTCTTTGCGAGAGAAGATTTTAATACTTAAAGTAAATGGTCTGTAGATAATAAAAATTTTATTTATGGGTTGTTGAACACCTTAAAAGTATAGTAAGTTAAGTGTAAGTTGATTTAAATAGTCCAGATACATATCAGTATATTGATAAAGAAGTCGGAGATAAGCTGGAAGGGATCATCGATTATATATAATCATCCATTTATTGTAAGAACAAATGAAACAGTTGAAGCAAAGAGATTGATTGGAAAAAGAATACTCCGATAAAAATAAAAATAGTGAATGATTTAAGATATTATTTTATAAATAATTGATTTAATAATTGAATATGGGAAAAACATATTATAGTTGATATGAGGTAGATATCGATTTATAATAAGAAAGGAACAAAGGTATGGTTGAACCAGATAACTTATAAAGCAGCCGTTATCACAATAAATAAAAAGATAACGGTTGCTTTTTCTTTGCACAAAATACTTTGACGAGATAATGTGTAAAAGTATTTTGCGGAGAGGAAAATTAGGTCGAGCTGTTACAACTATGTTATATTACAACAGGAACAGGTTAGCAACAACCGAAAGTAAAGAGCCTATTATTTACGCGGCTTTCTCAGCTATTGTCAATGAAATTCAATTATTTTTTTGATGTTTTAGGGAAATCCGACAGATAAAGGAAAAACCGCCGAAAACCTTGGATTTACAAGGAAAACGACGGCTTTTTATGGTTGAGTTGAAGTGTCAAAAAATCAGGATAACCCGGTCCGGTTAGTAACAAATTAGTAACACACTTTTATCTTTTCAATTTCATGCCTTAAGTCTTTAACGGACCTGTGGCCGTAGGTTCCATTGGTTATGTCGGAACCGAAGGAATGTCCAAGCATCCGGCGGCGGTCATTCTCATTCACACCATACCGCTCACAAAGTGCTGAGAATGTGTGCCTGCAGTCATGGGGCGTATGCTTTTCAATGTCCAGGGCTGCTAATGTGGCTCGCATGTGGTAACGGAAATTATTGGCGGTCATGGCAAGGATAGAGCCGTCACGCTGGAGTCTTTTCTTTACCAGCGGCAGGATTGCTGAATGGATTGGGACAATCCGGTCTTTTCCGGCAGCAGTTTTCAGGCCGCCTTGGAAGAATCCGCCTTTCATATTCACAGACAGTGTTTTATAAGCCTGTATTCTGAAACCGGAATAGCACATGATCAGCAGCATTTCGGCAGTCGGTTCTTCTTTGTGCTGCCACAATTTGGCTAAATCAGCGTCTGTAAATGCTTCGCCGTGTTTTTCATCGTTTGGTTGATTAATCTTTATATGTGCTGAATAATCCCGGTCAGAGAGGTCATATATTTCAGCGTAGGCATACATTTGTTTTAACAGGTTCACTATTTGCTTTAAGCTGCTATGTCCGAGAGGGCAGCAGTCAAGAACATTCTGCAGATCGTCATGCCGGAGCAATCGGAAAGGTTTGTCATGAAGTGTGCGGCAGTTGTTAAATGCGATACGTTCCCCGTTTTTGGTGGAAGGGGAATAGACCTTGGATTTATCCCGGTTAAATTTGTAGTCTCGGTACTCTTCATAGACCTGCTTAAAGGTTTTTCCGTTTTGTGTCGGTTCCGCACCTCGGATCAGAGAATAGTCTGCCAGTATCTTCTGAACAATATCGGCACTGTCCGGATCAATGGCTGCCATCAGGTCTTTTTCCATTCCTGGAGTATAAGTCCCGGCCTTGTATGCCGTGAGGACTGCAAATCCTTTCATCCAGTCATCGACATAACACGGGGCCTTGGGTGTGATCGGTACGCCGTCCAGGGTGAATTCTGTTGTCGGTGGGTGCACAGCGTAGGGATTGCGCCGGCCTTTACCCAGATATTTAATACTCCCGTATCCATTGGGAAGTTTTGGGTATTTCTTACGTTTAGGCATTTAGTCACCTTCTTTTCATTCAGAGCTGGCAGGCATGGAATAAATAGAAGGGTTGACAGCTTTGCTTGGAATAACCTATAATATACTTAACAAGACAGCCGGAAGGTAGGTGCAGGCTACCCGTCCCGGTAAAAGAAATTTTAACTAAAATAGTCGTCCTATTCTTTACCAGGGAGCAGGACGGCTATTTTTTATGCAATAAATTAACAAGTGTAATGACTGCACAGAGCATAATCACAAAGGTGAATAAATCGCTGTATGTAACCATATCTACCACCCCTTCCGCAAGACTCGGAACGGGTAGAATCGTCCTCCCGGCTGTCCAGGTAAATATATTATGTTGTTAAAGAGCGGCAAAACCAAATGTCCCTGAGCGGAAAATATATGCTTTTCCGATTGAACATTCAGGCTGAATCGTATATAATATACTTAACAAGAGAACCGAAAGCTGGGTGAAGACCAGCCGCCGGCAAGAGTAAATGACTAAGAGTAGTGCCTTATCTTACCAGGACGAGGGCACTACTTTTTGCGTTTCGTAAGAGTAACAACAAGAGTAATGACCGCACAAAGCATAATTACAAATTGAAATAAATCGTTATATGTAACCATCTGTACCAACTCCTTTCAAATAATGTCCGGCAGATGGTACATCGCCCCCATCGGTTCCCTGGGTAAATAGATTATATTTTAAAAGAATGCTCAAGCCTATACTGACCAGAGCACTATGATTCAGAACTCACCACATTTTTGAGGTGAGCTTTTTTTATTTGTACCGACGCAGTTTTGCGTCCGTTTATCTGGCTGCGTTATACTGGCCAGAGTAGCGTCTATTCTTCTTCTGGTTTATCTGGTGTCTCAGCCTGATATTCTGGTATCTTAGTGAGCATTTCTACCTGTTCAAGGGCTTTATCTTGGCCTTTTTCGTTTAATGAATTAAATAATTTGTTGATTTTATCTGATTTAGTTTCACCAAATGAATTGACAACTTGTCTCACATTAAAGAAATTAGATAAATCTGCATTTTGTTTTTTGTTTATTTTTCTTTCTTCTGTATAGCTATCAATAATTGAGTCACGCAAATCAGCAGGGAGCGTTGCTAATTGGAATAGAATGTTCATGTCAATTTCTAACTTTTCACAAATTTTGCTTAAAATAGCAGTATTGGGTTTTCGGTTATTATTTTCATAATTTGCGTAGTAATTATGTATATGAAAACGCAGTGTGTGATGAAGCTATAGAAATTTGGGAAAAATATAAAAATAATATTATGTTTTTAGAGAGTTTGGAAAGAAGATATGTTGAACGGCAAAAGAAATATTTAGGTAATGATATAGGATAATCAGATGCTGGTAGTGACTGTTTTGGTTGCGTGCATTGCTCTGTTATGATATAATTACCTCATAAATACATAAAAGAAGTACCCCACTCAAAGAGTGGAAGCCAATAGGCGCGGGAATGATTCAACGCAAAATTGCGTTCAGTTGTTCCGGCGTCTTTTTTATTGGCCAAGGAAGAAAGGAAGGAAAATAGAATGAGTTTTAAAAGTGAATTGCAGTCCGTTGTTAACCGTCACCAGAATAATTTGAATTCAGCCATAAATGAAATTAAAGCGGCAGAAAATAGTGGAAACTATACGCCTAATGGGATTCGGGCCAAGGTAGAAACTATAAATACGGAATTTAAGGCTGGAGCTGAGATAAACCAGGCGCAGGGATTGGAAATTATTAGCCGGGCGGAAGAGTATTTTAACAGTAAAAATCAGAACAATACTGTGAGCAATCTTAGGGATCCGGGATATCAGGCAGGATTAGCGAACGTTTTGAATTTAATTGAGAAAAACGCATTATCTGAAAAGGATTTTATTGATATTGTGGCTGCCTATAAAGATGATGAGTTCTCTATTAAATCTATCCGTATGGCGTTGGTTGAATCGAAAAAAAGTGTGTTTGTTGCGTATCTTCCAGAGACCCGAGAAGATAAGCTGAAAGTATTTGAGGATCTTCGAAAAAATGTAAGAAAATTTATTTATCCAGTGACCGTTGATAATAATATTGCTGCACTAATGAGTGTGAGTTGGCTCCCGACGGCTCTGGGAAAACTGGATGATAACCTGCAGTTGACGGAAGGGGAGCAGTAATATGCATACGGGAAAAGTAAGATGGTTTGACGCTGAAAAGGGGTATGGATTTATTGCAGATGACAACGGCGGCGATTTATTCGTTCATCAGTCAGATATCCAGATGGAAGGATATAGAATGCTCCTGACGGAACAGAAGGTTACTTTTGATGTGGCGGAAACACCGAAAGGAAATAAGGCTGTAAATGTAGTGGTTCAGTAATAATTGATGTGCCCTTGTATGCAATTAGATGTGTATGAGGGCATTTATTTTTTGGATTTCGTATTTTTACAAAACGAACGAAGGTGATAGAATGCGCCAGTTTATCGATGTTCAAAGTTGTCTTGAAATGGGCGCCAAGGGTATGGAACGAGCAGAGGTGTTTATGGAAGATGGCTGGAAATTTAACATTGAGTTCCGGCAGCAGAAAACCGGATATGGTGAGCGTGTATATTTGGTTTGTCCAAAATGTGGCCATCGGCGAATGAAGCTATATATCTTTGGTGGCAGACTGCTCTGCCGGGAATGTTATCCGTATCCTGTGTACCGGAGAATAAAGAATGTTTCTCAGGGAGGATATAAATATATCATTTATCGGATGTGTCGATTTGCGGAATATACTGAGATAGAGATAAAAAGATTGCCATTTTACTATGGGGATTATGAACGGCCAAAGTACAAACATCGAAAGAAGTGGGAGAAACCCCTTAAAGTGCTCCAGGCATTGGAAAATATGCGGGTACAGAGTGTGGTATGGGGAAAGAGATTTAGTGTTGCGGTTGTAAATAGTGTGTTAAAAGGTGAGAATTCCTTATTGAATGTGTACGATTTGGATGATCTGACCATTTATGCAGTTGACTGGGAAGATAGCATATAGGGAAGTGTAGAAAATCGTGAAACGGGGTGAATATATGACCAATGAAGAACTGGTTACACGGATTCAGGCGGGAATAGATACCGCTGCTAATATGGCTTTGTTATGGCAGCAGAACCGGCCGTTGATTGGCCAGATTGCCGGGAGATATAATCATTATGCTGAGGAAGATGACCTGATTCAGGAGGGATATATTGGCCTGTGTGATGCTGTGGACGGTTACAGGCCGGAGGGCGAAGCAAAGTTCATGACGTATGCTGTGTATTGGATACGGCAGCGGATGCGGCGATATATCCAGAACAATGCCCCGATACATATTCCGGCATACCGTCAGGAGTATCTGTGGAAATACCAGCGGTTTGTCTCATGGTTCCGGGAATATAATGGCAAGGAACCAGAAATTCGGGAAATAGCGGATTATTTGGGGCTTGGCTATAAAGATGTTCATGAGTTGGAAAAAGACCTGAAATTGGTGAAATCTGCCAGTCTGAACAGGTCCGTGGATGATGCAGACGGGGCAACACTGGGAGATTTAATACCGGGCAACACCGGAATAGAGGATGATATTATTGATCGGGAAGATATGGCGATTCTAAGAGGTGTACTTTGGCCAATGGTGGATGCTCTGCCGGAGAGTGAAACCGTGGTTATTCGGGCCAGATATAAGGAGAATCTGACATTAAAAGAAGCTGGCCAGCGGATTGGTGGCAGCGCTGAAAAAGCAAGATAATGCCAGAAAAAGGCCTTCCGGGAACTGCGGCGGCCAAAGTATGCAGAGAGGTTGCGGCCATTTCTTCAGGATTACATAGATACCCATGCCTATAGTGGCTGTGGTGTTGGTACATTTAACCGGACCTGGACCAGTTCAACAGAGCGGGCGGCATTAGGGATGGAATAGCGAACGTTCACAAAACCACGAATATGGTGCATGAGTTTGGTAATAGTTCAAAACAACACGAATAGGTAAATGTGTGCAGCTATTCACTATCACCAAAACAAACACGAATACTGCACACAAAAAGGAAGATTACAAAACAAACGAATAGCGCAAATACTACATTCAAAAACAAATAGATAATCTAAGTATTCTAAGTGGTTTTGGGCAAACGTGAATCGGAAATATGTTGAGAAGTACACCAATTATCGGTATAATAAAGAGGGTTTCAAATGCTGATTTATTGAGGTGACGACATGGATAGAGAGCAACTTATAGAGTTTTTAATGTGTAACGAGCCTTCGTTTATATATGAGGGGCGAGAGTACGGTATATGTTGGCCGGGAGAAGAAGTTGTTTTTTGGCCTCTTGATAATGAGGATGAGGAAATATTGTTTAAATCACTGGAAGAGTTGGTAGATAATTTGAAGATTAATGGAGTCCCATTTATCGATATTGTTCCGGAAGTTTTTAAAAAATATGTTAGAATATAAGTCATTTTTGAAATGAGTGGTTTTATACCCAGATTTGCCTTGGAGGTGTTCTGAATGACAAGAGAGCAACAAAGAAAAATCGATAAAGTAAATGATATGTTGAAAAAATTACAGAATGGGCAAAAAGCTGTTTGTAGTACCTGTGGAAAAGGTGTAATGCAGGATACAGGTAGACGTTCTTATGTATGCTCTGTGTGCGGTTCAAAGTTGCGCTTAGGAGAGCCTATAAATCGTGAGCAGTGAGGTGATTTTACCATCAGTTTTTTATGACTGGTGGTATTCTTATACCTATTTTCAGAATGTGCGATAAATGACCTAAGGGGAGTCGAACCCCAATCCATATAGGGGACTCAACAGAGAGGTATCGGAATTAGAATAATTCTATGCGGTTAGTAACAGGTTAGCAACAACCGAAAGTAAAGAGCCTATTATTTACGCGGCTTTCTCGGCTATTGTCAATGAAATTCAATTATGTTAAAATTATATTGGATAAATGGCACGCAGAGGCTTAAGGAGATGAAATAGTGGAAAAGTTTAATGAAACGGATTTGATGAGGGAAATCAAAAGCTGTACCTATGAACAGGATTATGAAACGGCAGTGAAGCTGGCGGAGAAGCTGGAATTAAATAAAGTAAAGAATGTGTCGTCACTCTGTTTACTTGGGGAAGTGTTTTTGCATGAAAGGGAATTGGATTCGGCGGAGAAGGTTTTATTAAAAGCCTACGAAAAGATGCCAAAGGGCCGGCGTGGGCTGGATTTGCTCACAGAGGTGTATATTGAAAAGGGAAGTTATTCGGAAGCGGAATATTATTATAAAGAATTTATTTCAGTCGCGTCAAGGGATCTGCATCGTTATATTCTCAGATACCGTCTCGATAAAGGAAAGGGAGAACGGGTTTCAGTTCTCATTCATACGCTGGAACAGTTAAAGGATTATGAGTATATTGAAGAGTGGGCGTATGAACTGGCGAAGCTTTATCAGGAAGCGGGAGAGGATAAGAAATGTATCCGTGAGTGTGATGAAATCGTTCTTTGGTTTGGACATGGCGAATATGTGGATATGGCTATGGAACTGAAGAATGAAGTGATGGGAGCCGTACATAAACCGTCCGGAAATATTGATGTGACAGATCCGGCGATGCAGCAGACAGTGGGAGCAACGTATATGTTTGACTCTGAAGGGCTGCTGGAGCGCAGCGGACTGAATGTTCCATTGAATGTGGATGAATATATGAGAGATGATGATGAATACTCGGATGTTTATGATCTGGAAGAAGGCGGAAAAACAGAAAATCTGAATGTCATAAAAGAAAAGATAGATGAAGAAGGGGCTGGTGAAACCGTTGTTTTGGATACGGCGGTGATCGCGGCAAGGGCTGCGGAGATCTTGGCAAAAAAACAGAAGGAAACTGCAGAGGATATCTCAGGTCCGGAGCAGACGCAGCAGGGCGAAGATTTTGTTGAAAGAATACAGAAAAATATTGAAAGTGGAATAACAGCAACAGCAGACAGAGCGTCAGCGAATGAAGCTTTTGTCAGCCGTATGCGTGTAGTGATGCCGGAGACAGTGGATGATGACAGCGATGCGGAGGATGTGGATGAGGTTATTGACAATAGAATGAATCAGACGACCTTTGATTTGTTTTTCGGGGAGAAGTCGAAGGAACGGGTTTCGGAAGTAAAGGAAACGGAAGTTCTGAAGGAAACATCCGAGGTACAGGAAGCGGAAGGCGCATCGGTAAAACTTGAATATGAGGATGAAATTGTCACAGAGGATATCCCGGTACCGGATACCGTGATGGACATCTTCTCTACGGCGGTGGATATTAAAGATGTCAAGAAGCAGCTGGCAGAAACCTTTACAAAACTGGAATCCTCTCTGTTGGATAAAGAGGATATTCTGGCACCTTATGACATTAATTTTGTTGTATCCGGTACGGATGAGAGTATGAAATCACAGATTTCCATAGGGATTGCAAAGGCGCTGAATACCTATGGTATGTGTGATAAAGGGAAAATTGTCCGGGCAGATTCCAGTGAATTAAATTCGATGGATTTTTCGCCGGTTTTTGAAAAGATTTCCGGTGGCTGTCTGATTATCGGAAGTGCCGGAATGCTTTCTGAGACATCAGTAAGTATTATTTCAGATTATGTGAACAGGGATGAACAGAAAGTTGCCATTGTCATGGAAGATTCAGAGGCTGATTTCAATCGTCTGTGGAAAAAATATCCAAAATTACGTTCGAAGTTTTTAAATGTGATCAATATTTCAAAGTACGACGAAAGTGAGCTGGTAAAACTGGCGGAATCCTATGCAAAACGCCGGGGCTATGATATTTCAGAAGAAGTCCGTATGGTAACCCTTCGGGAAATTTTCGAAAAGCGTATGATGGCCGGCGAAGATGTTAACTATGAGGATGTTATGGCGGTTATTGACGAGGGCGTTGTCAATCTGGAAAAACGTAATATGAAAAATTTATTCATGACAGTGTTGGATAATGCATATAAAGAGGCAAGTATGTTTACACTGCTTCCGGAGGATTTTGATTAATGTTATTTGAAGATCGGATTTTTTATCATATTTATCCCCTGGGACTTTGTGGGGCGCCGGAATCTAATGGTTCCGGGCCCCTTTTTCAGGAAGAGGTCCCTTTTTTTGCGGTTGGGAATGAGTGGATAGGTCATATGAAAGATCTGGGGTTCAGTGCGGTTTATATTGGCCCCCTTTTTGAATCCTCAACCCATGGCTATGACACCCGGGATTACCGGCAGATTGACCGGCGGCTTGGGAATAATGAAGGCTTTCGAAATTGGGTATATGCCTGTCATGCCGAGGGAATTAAGGTTGTCGTGGATGGCGTTTTTAATCATACGGGCCGGGAATTTCCGGCTTTTAAGAATCTTCAGGAGCAAAAATGGGATTCCTGGGGAAAGGATTGGTATTGTCAGGTGAATTTTGATGGCAGCAGTCCTCTCGGAGATCCGTTTTGGTACGAATCCTGGCGGGGATATCCGGAATTGCCGCGGTTAAATCTCAGAAATCCGGTCGTTGCAGATGCTCTGATCGATGTGGTCCGTTTCTGGATAGATACCTTTGATATTGATGGTATCCGGCTGGATTGTGCCGACGTGCTGGACTTTGATTTTATGCGGCGTCTGCGCCGGGAAACAGAAAGAATGAAGCAGGATTTCTGGCTGATGGGTGAAGTTATTCACGGAGATTACAGTCGCTGGGTAAATCCGGAGATGCTTCATTCTGTAACCAATTATGATCTTCATAAGGGAATTTATTCTGCCCATAACAGTCATAATTATTTTGAAATGGCCCATACATTACGGCGCCTCTTTGGTGAATACGGTCTCTGCAAGGGGGCAGTATTATATAATTTTGTGGATAATCATGATGTAGACCGGATTGGAAGCAAGCTGGCCTGCAAGTCAGATCTTATTCCGGTGTATGTGTTTTTATATACAATCCAGGGAATTCCGTCGGTTTACTATGGTTCGGAATTTGCTATTGAAGGCTGTAAGTCCGGAGGAAGTGACGGACCGCTGCGGCCGCAGATAAAGCTTTCTGAGATGGAAAAAGGTGATGTGACATGGCTGATTAAAAAGCTGGCATATATACGGAATTCGCGGAAGGAACTTATTTATGGGGAACATATCGAGATTTTACTGACAAATCGTCAGTATGTTTACGGACGGCGCTGGCAGAATCAAATCTGTGTGACGGCATTGAACAATGATGATTCGGCAGCAGAGATGGATATTGTGCTGCCTTCCGATGGAAGCTGCCTGAAAGACTTAATTTCCGGTGAAGAAATAAAAGTGGAAAACAGACATGTCCATCTGAAGCTGCAGAGCCATGACGGCCGGATTTATCAGGTGAAGTGAGGGGATTTTAATGGAACATAAAATTACGGGGTTTGATAATTATTTGTTTAAACTTGGAAGACACTATGAAATTTATGAAAAACTCGGGGCCCATCTGGTTTCCGAGGACGGTGAACAGGGGACTTACTTTGCCGTATGGGCGCCAAATGCGGCCGCAGTTTCTGTTGTCGGCGATTTTAACGGATGGAATGTGGAAAAACATCCGATGACACTGGTCGAAGAAACGGATATTTATGAACTTTTCGTTCCGGGGGTAGGCAAAGGCGAACTCTATAAATATGCGGTAAAGACGACAGAGGGGAATATACTTTATAAGGCAGATCCCTACGGGAATCTGTGTCAGGTACGTCCGGAAAATGCATCCATTGTGGCAGATATGGCGGGCTACTGTTGGAATGACCGGATGTGGGAAGAAAAAAAGAAGAAGCCCCATGAGACAAACCGGCCGATGGCTGTCTACGAGGTGCATCTGGGATCATGGAAAAAAAGTTCTGACGGAGCCAATAATGGATTTTTGAGCTATCGGCAATTGGCGCATGAGTTGGCCGAATATGTGAATTATATGGGCTATACCCATGTGGAGCTGCTGGGGATTGCGGAGCATCCCCTGGATGCTTCTTGGGGATATCAGGTGACAGGATATTATGCGCCGACATCAAGATACGGTTTGCCGGAGGACTTTAAATATTTTGTGGATTATATGCATGGTCAGGGAATCGGAGTTATCCTGGACTGGGTTCCGGCTCATTTCCCAAAGGATGAGCACGGACTGGCACGCTTTGACGGACAGCCCCTCTATGAGCATCCGGATCCGAGAAAGGGCGAGCATCCGGATTGGGGAACTTATATATTTAATTATAGTCGTCCGGAAGTTAAAAATTTCCTTGTGGCCAATGCGTTATTCTGGTTAAAGGAATTCCATGTGGATGGCCTGCGGGTAGATGCGGTGGCATCAATGCTCTATCTGGATTACGGACGCAAGGATGGTGAATGGGTACCGAATGATGAGGGCGGAAGGGAAAATAAAGAAGCGGTTGAATTCCTGAAGCATCTGAATTCCATTATTTACCGCCAGTGTCCGGGCGCTATGATGATTGCCGAAGAATCTACGGCCTGGCCGAAGGTTACGGAAATACCGGAAAAGGGCGGGCTGGGATTTACTTACAAGTGGAATATGGGATGGATGAACGATTTTCTTGAATATATGAAAGTGGATCCTTATTTCAGAAAATATGATCATCATAAGCTGACCTTCAGTTTCACCTATGCTTACAGTGAAAAATATGTTCTCGTACTTTCGCATGATGAAGTAGTGCATATGAAGGGATCAATGATTGGAAAGATGCCGGGAGAATTGGCAGATAAATTTGGAAATCTCCGTGTAGCCTACGGATTCATGACGGCCCATCCCGGGAAAAAACTTTTATTTATGGGGCAGGAATTTGCACAGATCCGTGAATGGAGTGAGGAACGCAGCATTGACTGGTTCCTTCTGGATAATGAACCGGAGCATCGCCAGATAAATAATTATTACCGGGATTTGCTTAAATTTTATCGGAATCATCCGGCCCTTTATGAACTTGATGATTCCAAAAGGGGATTTATGTGGATTAACGGCGGTGATACAGAACGGAACATGGTGACCTTCTGCCGGATGACAAAGAGCGGAAAAAACTGTCTTCTTTTTCATTTTAATTTTTCACCGGTGGTTTATGAAAATTTTCGCTCCGGTGTGCCTTGTCCGGGTGTTTACCGGGAGGTATTCAATAACAGCCGGAGTGAATACGGCGGCAAAAATATGCTGAATTCCCAGCCGCGGACATCGGAACCGATTCCATGGGATTCTCAGAAAAATTCCATTCAGTATGATTTGCCGGGATTCGGAATGGTGGCTTTTCAGTTTGACTATGTGCCTCCGAAGGCGCGAACCAGAGAACGGACAAAAACAAAGAGAAATTATGAACGCAAGACAGCTTCAAAAGTGGGGAAAACCCATGGAAAGGGGATATCTTCCCGAAAGAGCCCGGTGAAAAATAAAGGATAATACAGGTATAAAATAAAAAACAGGAGCGTATGTTTTAATAATCAAGATGTGTGGTGAGGCTATGACCCAGAACCAGTTATTAATCATGATTATTATCATAAGCTCCTGTTTTTTTGCGGCGAGTCTGCTCTTTAATCAGGGAAGGTACGTATTGACAAGTCTCTTCCGGGGCGTGTGCGGCATTGCAGTGATCGGCATGGCCAATACCATTTTGAGTGGATTCGGCATTATTGTTCCTGTAGGAATGAACTTTTTAAATTTCGCAGTTTCCGCATTTCTGGGAATTCCGGGAATTCTTGCAATCTATGGCATTGGTTTCTGGCAGATGTTCCATTGACAGAGCCCATCATTCAATGATGATAAGGAACAGCATGTGATAATATAATTTTATACAATTTGACGCGTATAGGGCGAAAACAGCGATAAAGGTTGAAAGCCTTCGAAGGAATGGGAGCTTCGGAGGCTTTACAAGATCTGTTTCCGGAGATATAATGACCTCATCCTAAAAATTTCTAAAAGCAAATCAGTATCTCCTGCATTCAAGGAGGAACCCATGATTGGAAAACAACTTTATATATGTGATGTGGAGCCGGTGTATTTAAAACGTCTGGTCGCCTATCTGAATAGTCATTCCGGTTTTTTATGGCGGATTAAAACCTATACCCGTCTTACGGACTGTATCCAGGAAAAGCCGGAAACCCTGCTGGTCTCAGGAAAAGCTCTTGATGAATATGGGAAAGAGCTGTACATTCCGGGCTGCCGTCTTCTTTTTCTGGAGGACGGAATGTTTTCACCCGGAGATATTCCAGTGGTGAAAAAATATCAGTCCGCAAGGAAGCTTTATGAAGAATTACTGGAAATACTGGGAGATGATGTAGAACAGGACACAGAAATTGTTGCTGTATATGGACCGGCCAGCGGACCGGAAGCAGAAAAGGGAGCTTTGGAAATTGCAGAGGAAAAACGGGAAAGAGGGGAGGTGCTGGTAATCATTATGACCGAATTCCCGGCAGTGTTTTCCGAAAAAATATCCGGGGAAAGCCTGAGCGAGTGGTTTTATTATCAGAGTCAGAAGGGAGAAGGGAAAAAGAAACTTACAGATTTTGTATACAGAGAGGGAGATATTGATTATATCCGGGGATTTCGGGCGGTATACGATATGCGGGAAACGGAGCTGGAGGCCTGGAAAGTCTTTTTTAGGGAGGAGTTGTATAAAAGTAGATACCGCACAGTGATTTTTGTATTCGACAGGCTTCCGCCCCATATCGAACTGCTGGTATGGTGCGATGCGGTGTATGTAAAATGGGGAGAGGATGGCTATGCGGATGTGCGGCGGCAGGAATTTGGAAAAATGGCGGCATATATGGGTGTGAATGAATTACTGGAGAAGATTATGAAAAACTGAAGGGGAGTAAAATATGGAAAACAAGGAAGGATACCGGCAGTTAAAGAAAAAATTGCAGGAAGAATTACTGGCCACACTGGAGAGGAAAAAAGAATGGACAGATGAAGAAATTATGGCACAGATAGATGAACTTATTGTGGCGGTGAGCAGAGACATTTATATGAGCGGGTATCGGAAGCTTATACTGAAACAGGAATTATTCAATTCAGTGCGCCGCCTGGACTTACTTCAGGAACTTGTGGATGATGGAGAAATTACAGAAATCATGGTCAATGGAGCCGGGGATATTTTTTATGAAAAATACGGGCAGATCCATCGCTGGGAAAAGACCTTTGAGTCCATCGAAAAGCTGGAAGATGTGATTCAGCAGATTGTTGCCGGAGCAAACCGGCGTGTGAATGAAGCATCGCCGATTGTAGATGCACGGCTGGCGGATGGCTCCAGGGTGAATGTAGTGTTAAAGCCCATTGCGCTGAATGGGCCGATTCTCACGATACGGAAGTTTCCGGAGGAACCCATGAATATGAAAAAGCTGATTGATCAGGGGGCTTTAACTCATGAAGCAGCGGCATTTTTGGAGAAGATTGTCCGGGCTAAGTATAACATCTTTATTTCCGGGGGTACGGGAACCGGGAAGACAACGATGCTCAATGCGCTGATGGATTATGTTTCCAAGGATGAACGTGTCATTACGATCGAAGATTCGGCAGAACTGCAGGTACATAATATTGAGAATCTGGTCAAGCTGGAAGCCAGAAATGCAACGGCGGATGGAGAGCATCAGGTGTCTATAAGGGATCTTATTAAGAGTGCTTTAAGAATGCGGCCGGATCGAATTATCGTTGGCGAAGTCCGTGGCGCCGAAAGTGTAGACATGATTCAGGCGATGTCGAGCGGACATGACGGGTCCATTTCCACGGGGCATTCCGGCTCGCCGGAAGAGATGCTCAGCCGGCTGGAAACGATGGTCCTTATGGGAACAGAGATTCCATTGCTTGCGATTCGCAAACAGATTGCGGCATCCATTGATATTATTATACAGTTGGAACGCCTGAGGGATAAGAGCCGGAGGGTTACCGAAATAACAGAAGTTATCGGGTATGAAAACGGGGAAATCTGTTTGAATCCGTTGTTTGTTTTCAGAGAAGAAAGAGCAGAGAGACCGGCAGACCGGGTGTCTGAGGACAGTAATTATATGGCGGGAATACCGGAGGTGAAAGGTATGCTTGTCAGTACCGGTCATGCACTGATTCATAGAAAAAAGCTGGAGGCGGCGGATCTGACGCTGGAGGGCGGATTGTGAGGCTGACACCGGAGGGCAGATACCGGATGGTATTAAAGGAGCATTTGGTATGTTTTATAGTCTGGTTATTTTTTGGAAGTATTTGCGGATGGCTTTTTTATGACAACCTCCGGGCTGCAGTTCTATGTATTCCGATGTATGGTGTTTTTGCAGGCGCTGTGAAAAAAAGTATGGAAAAATCCCGGAGAAAGAAGATGCAGGCAGAGTTTAAGGATGTCATGATTTCTGTTTATAGTTCCCTGTCGGCCGGCGCTACTGTGGAAGAGAGTTTGCAGCGGGCACTGAAAGACATGGAGCGGAGTCTGCAGCCAGGGTCTCGGATGGTTGTAGAATTAGATTTGATCTGCCGGAAAATGTCGGGAAATATTTCTGTGAATCAATGTCTGGAAGAGATGGCCCGGCGGTGCGGGGATGAAGATATTGAGAATTTTGTACAGATTATTATTCTTGGGAAAAAGCAGGGAAATAATTTAGCTGAGCTTGTGAAGTCGGGGGTGGAAAAGATTCAGCGGCGTATCGAGGTGAATTATGAGATCGAAGGGATGATTGGCGCCAAAAGAGGCGAATTTGGATTTATGTGCATCATTCCGGCAGGGATTATTGCGTATATGCGTTGTTTTTCTCCTGAATTTATGGCTGTCATGTACGGAAATATCCCGGGAGCATTGGCGATGACCCTGTGTCTTATAATTTACGCTGCGGCTGTCGGGGCCGGCCTGCATATTCTTCGGATAAAAATTTAATGAGGGCAGGTGATCGGTTGAAACGGATAAAAAAATTACTGATCGCAGGGGTTCTTGCGTTGGAAAGCGTATCGGCGCTTCTGTGGATGAGAGAACAGGCGAAGCCGGAGACTGTCGTGACATCTCTGGAAAGGAATTTGCCCGGGAAAGGGGATTCGGAGATGGATCTGGAAGTTCATACATCTTTTGGAAGTATGCCTTTTCGTTTGAAAATTGGTGAGCGTGCATACAGTGCAGATGAATTGGAGGCAGCTTTTGGACAGGGGAAGGAATGGCTGGACAGTGTCTGGCTTGGGAAAAATACATCATCTGAAAGTGTTACGGAGAATCTTTATTTCCCGGACAGGGTTGAGGATACAGGCATATCTGTGCGGTGGATTCCTGAAAACAGCCGATGGATTCAATATGATGGAAGAGTTACGGATGAGGCCAGGGAAAGTGCGCCGGTGAATACTCATATTCAGGCTGTATTGGGATACGGGAATGAGGAAAGAGTTTATGATTACGAACTGATTATTGAGAAACCGGAATTCGAAGGAAAAGATTTACTGCGTCATTCGATTCAGGCAGATATGGCAAGATTACAGGAAGAGAATCCCAGTCATGAGACATTTTTGCTGCCGGCAACAGTCGGAGGCGAAACACTGACCTGGTATATTCCGGAGGAATCACATTGGAGGCAGGTTTTTATTTTCGTCAATCTGTCCATAGGGCTGCTTTATATCTCTTATAAAGAACGTAAGGTTCAAAAGTGCAGAAAATGGGAGAGAGGGCTTGGGGCAGACTATCCGGATATTGTTTACCGGATGATTCTTCTTGTGAGTTCGGGAATGACGGTTCGCGGGGCATGGGAAAAGATGGTTCAGGATTATTGCCGATGGCGTCAGATTACCGGAAAAAGGCGATGGGGCTATGAGGAAATGGAAAACAGCTTAAGAGAGATGAATTATGGGGTGCCTGAACTTACAGTATATGAAAATTTTGGAAACCGCTGCGGAACCCAGGGATATATCCGCTTTGCTTCTCTGTTAATTCAGCAAGTGCGCCGGGGCTCCAGAGGGATGAAGGACATTCTTGCCAGTGAGGTGAGAGAAGCGGAGGTGGCGCGCCGGGAAAACGGAAGGAAAATGATCGAGGAAGCGGCTTCCGGACTGCTTCTCCCAATGCTGCTTCTGATGATGGTTGTATTTGCTGTATTGATGATACCCGCATTTTTGTCAATGAATATGTGAGGAGGAACAGGATGAAAGGATTTTTGGGATTTTGGAACAATAATAAAGGTGTTGGCGTTGTGGAAATTATTCTTATATTGGTGGTTTTGATCGGCCTTGTTTTAATTTTTAAGTCCCAGCTGACCACCCTTGTCAATGATATATTTGATAAAATTACAAGCCAGAGTTCGGGAATATAATGACAGAGGCCAGAAAAATACAAATGTCGCAAAAAGGGCAGGTAACGGTATTTGCAGCATTATTATTTATGGTTGTTTTTTCACTGTTAGCAGCGCAGTACAGATCGGCGCTGTATTATATGCAAAAGGCATCCGTGGAACGGGCCGCAAGATTGAGTGCAGAAAGCTTTTTGGCAGGATATAACCGGCCTTTGCGGGATTATTATCAAATATTAAGCGTTGACGGGGGGCGTGGCAGTGACCGGTTTTATGCCCGGGAAATGGAAGAAGAGTTAGTGTCTGTTTTCAGGGAAAATCTGAAGGAGGTTCCTGGAATGGGGCAGGGCATGGAAACGGGGCTGGAGGAGCCGGTGTATATGTTATTTATTGATGGCGACTGGGATTTTTTTGTGAGAGAAATAACGCTGAACCGGAGGGCAGAATTGACCGGGGGATTTTTTGAAATCCTGATTGGACAGTGGAAGGAAGAAAACGGACAGGCTTCTGCAGAGTTAAGACAGAAACAGGAGATAGAAAAACAGGCGGAGGTCCCGGAAACAGGAGGTGTAACGGATGAAGAAGCCGGGACGGAAGCAGATCAGGGCGAGCCGGTGACAGATCCCAGAGATTTTATTGAAGAACTATGGAATCGGGGAATTCTGACAGCAGCCTGTCCGGAGAATTACCCGTTATCCGAAAAGACGTGTCCGATGACGGATGTTTCCTTCCCTGAGGCTGGAAGGCGGTTTTATGAGACGATTGATTTCAGGGATGATAACAGCATTCTGAATCTTTTGAAGTCCTGGCGGGACATTCTGGATAATGGCGGCGGGATACGGGAAACAGTCGCAGATGCAGCGGTGTGTATGTATATTCGGGATGTATTTTCCAATGCGGCACAGGAATCCCCGGATATTGCACATGAGCGGGTTCTGGACTATGAAACAGAGTATATTCTGGCGGGAAATGAAAGCGATATAGAGAATTTAAAATCGGTATTGTGGAAATTAATTGCATTTCGATGTGTCATGAATATGGCCCATCTGACAGCATCTCCGGATAAAGAGGTACGAATCCGGGAAACAGCCCTTCTTTTGTCGGCATCGATGCTGATTCCTCAGTTTACAGAAATTGTGGCTTTTCTTTTAAAAATCTCATGGGCTTTTGCGGAAGCCCTTGCAGATTGCCGGACATTGCTGCAAGGCGGGAGGATTCCGATATTAAAGGATCAGGATTCGTGGTATTTGTCCTGGGATCAGATGCTTCATATGGACCGCCGGATTTTAGATGGAAATCACAGTGATGAAGGGATGGATTATGGGGAATATCTCTGTCTGTTTCTTTTTCTGATGAACCGGGAGGAAAAGTACCGGAGGATGACAAATCTGATGGAAAAAAATATACGGTTACTGCCTGAATACAGTGATTTCCGTATGGAATATTGTGTATATGGAATACAGGCCGATTTTCAATGCATTTGGGGAAGAGAGATGGCGTGCAGGGCACAAATAGCCCTTTCGTATTGAGAACAGGAAGGGGGTGAGGGCGGAATGCCTTTTTATCTGAAAAATACAGAAATAACAAATCCAAAGGCGATACCAACTTTATATAATAAAATAAACAATAATTTAAATAAAACAGCAAATGTCAATAAAAACCTTACCATTATAGCATATCAAAAACGTAACACACACACCTTTCGGAGAAAAAAGGCATTCTGCCGTCACCCCCTTACAGGGAGTATGACGGTAGAAGCGGCGATAGCGGTTCCTCTCCTGTTTTTTGCCTGGATCGCTTTTGTTTCCTTGATATCTACGGTAAGGGTTTATGAAAAAGTTCAGTGTGCGCTTTCTGAAATGGCGGTGAAGCTGGCTGTAGAAGCCGGGAAAGAGGAAGAAATTCCCGCAGGGACATGGCTTCAGAGAGTATGGCTTGAATTGGAATCCATTGAGGATATAGAAAGCGGGGGCGTCCGGGAAGTATCCGCCTTTGATTTTTCGGGCTCCCGTGTTTTTGAGGGGAATCACTGGATCTGCCTGAGCGTCAGGTACCGGATTCAGCTGCTGGAGGGGTTGATTCCGCTTCCGGCACTGCAGATGAAAAACAGAGTGTATCTTCGTGCATGGACGGGATATGATCCGGGGGAAGGTTATGGTGAAGGCGGACATACGGAAAGCTCTGTGTGTGTGACAGATTCGGGGGCTGTGTATCATGAAAACCGTATGTGCAGCCATATCAAATTAAGTATTTATATAGTGGACGGGAAACAGGCAGAGAAATACCCGCCCTGTGAAAAATGTGTGGGCGGTCATATGGGACAGGGAAAGACTTTTTATCTGACGGAATCGGGAACATGTTATCACAACCGGCTGAGCTGCAGTGGATTAAAACGAAGCGTGAGATACATCGGGCGGGAGGAAGCAATTTCCAACGGATATGTCCCGTGTCAGAGATGTGGTGGTGAATAAAGGAGAAATTCTATGGAGATACGACATATTTGCAGTATGCTATTGGTATTGTATCCAGTGTATCGTGATATTAAAGAAAGGAAAATTTATATACTGCCCGCAATGATTCTTGTTGGCGTTGGGCTGGCCGGAGGAGCGGCTTCGGGAAATGCCAGTCTTTGGCAATGCCTGACGGGCATGATTCCAGGGGGAATCCTATTTCTTTTGGGCCGTCTGCTGAATGGGTGTGTCGGTTCAGGGGATTGTGTGCTTATTTTGGGACTTGGGCTGTTGGAGGGATTTTATTTTTGTATATGCAGTCTTGCGATCGCAGGCGGAGGGATATTTTTGTTTTCCGTAGCTGCACTATTGACCGGACTGGTTCAGAAAAATTCTAAAGTGGCCTTTGTCCCTTTTTTGGTTCTCGGATATGGGGGTGCGGGTTTATTGTGAGATGGAAAGTAAGAGGGAGTTATACAGTGGAAGGGACAGTTATTATTAGTTTTATTTGTCTGATGGTTGGCATGGTGGCAGCGCTTGGATTTTATTGCCATGACCGGGCAGTGATTCAATCCACAGCGGATGAACTGGCGATGTTTGGAAGCCTATGGTCCGGCAGATATATGCACCCTGAAATCAGGGAAGTGGATTACGAATGTCTGAAGGAGAACACAGCCCTGTCTCTGGATGTGCTGGAGGAAAAGGGGTATGCAATGATCCATGGGAAATTATTTTGCGGTGACGTTCAGACGATAGATGTTCAGCGCAGTCTTTGGGAAAGGGAAATTCAGGTGAAGATCCAGTGCCGGTTTCAGGTGGGCAGGTGGCAATTTCCTTACGGAGCAACGGCGGCGGCGGTAGATTTTCGAAGCTCGGATTTTCCGAGACAAAAAGGCGTATGGACGGAGGAGGGAGCGAATGAATCGGGAAAGTGAGAGAGACAAGGATTTAAAAAATACGTATTTGAGAGTGAACAGAGAAGGGAAATACGGTGAGGAATTTGAGGAAATTCTTTTATATAAACAATCTGTACCGGGACTTTTGAGCTTTTATGAGGTTCAGGAGGAGGGGGAGTCGGTACTTGTTTATGGTCTGAATCATAAAAAATCCTGTCTGGAAGTCCTTGAGGGAAAACGGATGGATTGTGAATGGATGAAAGGTTTTATAAAATCACTGGTCCGGGTATTGGAAACCGTAGATGAATATTTGCTTGATTTATCGGATCTGGTTATAGAAATGGCCTATATTTTTCAGGGGAATGAATACTGGGAATATATTTATATTCCCGGATACAAGGAAGATTTTTGGACACAGATGGGGAAACTGGGAGAGGAATGGCTCAATTATGTTGATTATAAAAATGAAAAAGCCGTTTTGTGGGCATACACTTTTTATCAGAAGGTTCATGGAGAATCCTGTGTGATGAATGACTTTCTGGAAATTCTCCGTATGGAGAAGGGGACGGCACAAGTGGTTGAAACAACTGAAGCAGAGGAAAAGACAGAAGAAAAAAGAAACGAAAATTTGCCCGTGGATAAAGGGAGGAAGGTGAAACAGTTTTTTATGCGGGGCATCCAACACCTGTTTGGGAAAGGTGAGTCCGGGAAAACAGAGTTTGAGGAGTTTTATGGCAGCAGATCCGGGTTGGAAAATACCTGTCCTGTTCTGGAGGAGCTGACGGGTGTTTTTGAAGAGGCAGAAGAACAGATGGATAAAACGTTAATTTTAATTCCTGCCGGAGAAAATGACATGCCTGTGATCCGGGCGGGAAAGTTTCCGTTTTTTCTTGGACGGGCCCCGGAGGAAGCGGATTTTTGTATGGAAAAGCCCCAGATTAGCCGGATTCATGGAAGAATAGAAAATAAAGGGAATGAAATCTATATTGTGGATATGAATTCGGCCAATGGGACTTTTAGAAATAGCGAACGTCTGGAACCGGGGATCCCGTATGTACTTCATACAGGCGATATATTAAAACTGGCAGATTTGGAATTTATCTGCCAGTAGACCCGGGAATAATTTCTTCGGTATCTTTGTCGAAATGGCTTCCGGGAGGACAAAGAGGTAAAATCAGAATAAACTTAGTTCCGATTCCGGGTTTCGAATAAACCTGAATGGATCCGCCATGGGCAGTGACAATATTTTTTACGATCGTCAGGCCAAGGCCGGTGCCGGAAGGTTTATAGGTGACCAGGGGATTAAAAATTGTAGGCAGACGACCGGAATCAATTCCCTTGCCTGAGTCGCTGACAGTAACGACCAGACGGCTCCAGCGGGATTTGACATCGATAATAATCTGGTCGCCGGATTCGGTAGCTTCAAGTGCATTTTTTATTAAATTTATAAAAATCTCCCGCATTTTTAAAGAATCTCCATAGAAATATACCTGTTCTGTCTGGAAGTTCAGGGAGAGCTGTTTATCTTCAGTGAGGGCGACAGAAGTGTAAGAAGCGATTATATTTGTCAAAAATTGTCGAATATTAATCTTAGAATAGTTTAATTTACGGCTTGTATTCAGTGAAGAAAGTTCTGTCAGAAGTTGTGACATATAATCCAGGTCGATGATAAGCTGAGGCCAAAGCGGATCCTGCCGAACCTCCGGATGATGGCATCCGATAATCTGAAGCGTGCTTCGAATCAGGGTTAAGGGATTTTTCAGCTCGTGGGACAGCGTTGATAGTGACAGGTTGTTTTCATCCGTGTAGATTTCAGACGGACATTGTTGCATAAAAGTCTTCCTTTCTGATGTTTTTTATCAATTTATCATAGTTTATGCACGGTTTCAAATATTTTTGCCAGACATTTGCCGACAAAAAAGTCCATTTAGGTCATCATTTATTCTTAATTCAGAATAGACATTTGGCGAAAGGTGAACTATTATATAATAATATAGAGATAGAATTGGAGGATATGAGGAATATGGAAAAGGATTGTATTTTCTGTAAAATTGCCAATGGAGAAATACCGGCTTCGACCATCTATGAAGATGATATGTTTCGGGTGATTTTAGATATGTCTCCCGCGACACAGGGACATGCACTGATCTTACCGAAAAAACATATGGCGAATATTTTTGAAATGGATGAAGAAACGGCGCAGAAGGTATTTGTTCTGGCATCTAAAATAGCAAAAGGGATGAAGGAAGTATTGAATTGTGATGGATTGAACATCGTTCAGAACAATGGTGAAGTGGCCGGACAGACGGTATTCCATTTTCATATGCATATCATTCCGCGCTATGAAGGGGATGGACAGAAGATTGGCTGGATTCCGGGAACATCCGGGGCAGAGGAAAGAGAGCATGTGGCACAGAAGATTCGGAGCGCAGTGAATTAAAAACCAGTAAAGACATTAAGGCCGGAAAATGGAGATTTTGTTATGAAGATAGATCATGAAGAGATCATTAGGGTGTGTGGGTTTCAATCGGAAGATGACAGAGTTGTTCGTGAAATGTGGATAGAACCGGGAGCAATTTTAAAGGTCAGAGAGGTTATGGACAGAGAAGGCTGGATAGAGCCGGTGATTATCTGTGATCAGAATACATACGATCTGGGGGATAGCCTGTTGGAGAAACTGGAGAACTATGATCTGATCTGCCTGGATCCGGAGGATTTGGTTGTAGATGAACGCAGCGTATCTCTGGCACGAAGAAAGATTCCGGAAACAGCGGATTGTATGATTGCTCTTGGAAGTGTTACGATTCATGATATAACCCGGTATCTGTGTTGGGAATATGGTAAACCCTTTATTTCTATTCCCACAGCGGCCAGCGGTGAGGGCTATGCAACCTGTATGTCTTCTGTGGTACGCAGAGGTGTAAAGTATAACCTGAGGGCTGTAGCGCCGGATTATCTGTTTGGAGATACGGATATTTTCGCAGCAGCGCCGCCGAGACTGACGGCCGCCGGTTTCGGTGATTTGATCGGAAATTACATTGCTCTGGCGGACTGGAAGATTTCAGCGATTTTTACAGAGGAGCCATTGAACAGGACTTTATGTGACGGTGAGATAGCAGCCATGGAAAAGGTTATGGCAAATTTGCAGTCTCTGGCCGGGGGGAATCCGGAAAGCTGTGAGGATTTGCTTTATGCGCTGATTTTACCGGATATGGTTATGGGCATGAGTGAAAGCGCCCGGCCAATGCTGGGTGCAGAACATCAGCTGTCCGCTTATCTGGATATTTCCGGAGAGCAGCCGAAGTTGAATGCAGTCCATGGAGAAAAGGTCGGTGTGATGACTATGCATTGTCTGAAGGCTTATGAAGGCTTTAAAAAAGCGCTGAGAGATAGCCGGCTTATTCCATCGGATGCCAGAGGGCTTTCGGGAAAAGAGATCCGTCAAGGCTTCCGGAACGCCGAAGTCCGGGAAGTACTGACCGGATTAAACCGACCAGATCCGCTGTCGGGGATTACCGGGGAAACCGTTTTGGCCCATAAGGAAGAAATACTGAAAATTCTTGATGAGATGCCTTCTTATGAAGTTATGGAAAAGGCCTGCAGCATTATGGGATGTAAAATAAGGATTGAAGAACTGGGGATCAATGAAGAAGGGATTCAACGTGCTATGCAATATGCACCCTATGTATCTTCGGACCTTACCCTGTTGCGTCTGAAGAAGCTTTTTAAAGTATATGAATAAACCCAAAGGCGTTATCCCGGAGAAATATATGGGATAACGCCTTTGGGTTTATTTTTTGTGATTTTTTACAGCTTCGTTGCAGAGATTGACAATGATAGGTATCGCATTGGAAGCATCGGCGGTTTCCATGGATTGGATATAAGTTTCTCTGTTTTCAAAAACGTCATTGACAGCGGCTGCAAGACGATCTTCTGTGACCATCTCTTCCGGAAGAAGATAGCTGAATCCCTGTTTTTCAAAAGACGCAGCATTAAGAATCTGGTCTCCGCGGCTGGCATTTGCCGGAAGTGGTATCAGAATATTCGGTTTTTTCAATGCCAGAAATTCACAGATAGCGTTGGAGCCTGCCCGGGAAATAACCAGATCGGCGGCAGCCAGTAAATCACTCAGTTCCTGTTTCACATAGTCAAACTGGATGTAGCCGGTCCTGTTTTTGATAGAGGTATCAACCTTTCCTTTGCCGCAGATATGAATAATCTGATAGGACGGAAGGAGGACCGGCAGAGCTTTGCGGACGGATTCATTAATGGCCGCGGCACCGAGGCTTCCGCCAATGACAAGGATAACAGGTTTATCCGTAGTGAAGCCACAGATCTTCAGGCCATTAAAACGATTTCCGTTTAAAAGTTCCTGACGAATCGGGGAACCGGAAAGGACCGCTTTGCCTTCCGGGAGGCAGTCGGCAGTTTCCGGAAAATTGTGACAGACTTTGTAAGCGGATGGAATGGCCAGCTTGTTTGCCAGTCCCGGGGTCATATCCGATTCATGGATAATTGCGGGAACCTTACATCTTTTGGCTGCAAGAACAACGGGTACGGTAACAAAACCGCCCTTGGAAAAGACCACATCCGGTTTTAATTTTTTAATGAGTTTTTTTGCTTCAAAAAAGCCTTTGATGACTTTAAAAGGGTCCGTGAAGTTTTTTAAATCAAAATAACGGCGCAATTTTCCTGAGGAGATTCCATAATAAGGGATATTTAATTCTTCAATCAGGCGTCGTTCAATACCGTCATAGGAACCAATATATGAGATTTCATAGCCGGCTTTTTTTAAAGCGGGCATCAGGGCAATGTTTGGTGTTACATGACCGGCGGTACCGCCTCCGGTCAGAACGATTTTTTTCATGTGATCAAACCTCCTGAATGGATTGGGAATTCAGATACTCCTGCAAACCTTTTGCCAGCTGATCCGGACATGAAGTTCCCCGTCCGCCGCAGTCAATACCGGAGAGAATCGGAATAACCTCTTCCAGAGGACGGCCGATCACAAGGGCAGCAACGCCCTGCGTATTTCCGGAGCATCCGCCGATAAACTGGCATTTGGTAATAATACCGTCAGTAACTTCAAAGTCCACAGCGCGGGAACATGTATGTTTATTAATATGTCTCATATGAGTCACTCCTGTTCTTTTTAATATTCTTCACCATTATAGCAGAACTATGATATATGCACCAGAGAAATTTCAATTTCCAGAGAGGAAAAGGGAAGCGGGTTAAAAATTATATCTTTAGCGGATGTAAAGATATATGTTATAATGCTATAAGATATTATAATATATCAGAGATAAAAAGTGAAATGTTTCGGCCTCCGGGCTGAGAAATAAAGGAGAGAATGAGGAATGAAAAAAATAGGAATTATCGGAGCCATGGAAGAGGAAGTGGCTTCTTTAAAAGAAAAAATGAATATTGAATCTGTGAAAGAAATTGGTGGGATGGAATTCTGTGAAGGCCGTTGTGAAGACCATCCGGTCGTTGTTGTACGAAGCGGCATCGGGAAAGTAAATGCTGCTGTCTGCACCCAGATTCTTTCAGATATTTTTCATGTAAACGGGATTATTAATACCGGAGTTGCCGGAAGCCTGAAGAATGCTATTAATATCGGGGATATCGTTCTTTCAGAAGATACTTTACAGCATGATATGGATGCCACGGGATTCGGATATGCTCCTGGTATTATTCCGAGAATGGAAACGTCTGTATTCAAGGCGGATGAGGGGCTGATCGAGCTTGCAGAACGGGTGTGCCGTGAAGTGAATCCTGAAATCCAGGTGTTCCGGGGAAGAGTTGTCAGTGGGGATCAGTTCATTTCAGACCGGGAGATTAAGAACCGTCTTGTTGAAAATTTCGGGGGTTACTGTACAGAGATGGAAGGTGCGGCCATTGGTCAGGCGGCATGGCTGAACAAAATTCCATTTCTTATTATCCGGGCGATTTCCGATAAGGCAGATGGAAGTGCAGAAATGGATTACAGTGAGTTTGAACATAAGGCCATCGAACACAGTGTGGCTCTTGTTACCGGAATATTGAGAAATATGTAAAAACGGCCCGACCAATTTGAGTAGATTTTGTCTTTTCGTTGATATTATAATGGATGTATATTATCGACGAAAGGAGTTCATAAAATGAAAAATTGGTTTTTAGGACAGGGCATTCCCCTGTATGCGGAGACAGTGCTGCTGATCGCAGGATTACTGGCTTTGTGGATGACCGGAAGAATTTACAAAAGACTTATACGGGAAGCGGATTTGATGGGGACATCGAACCAGCGGTTGATAAAATATATTAAGTTAAAGGTTACGAGCTATTACAAAGTAGGCATGCATCCGGAGGATACCCGTGCATTAATCGGGCGATACATAAAAAAATACCGGACAGGTCCGTTTTCTTTGCAGAGCTGGAATCATCTGCCGTATTTGGTGATGACGGCCATGGTTGCGGTTGGCGGAGGGAATCTGCTTTACCGCTGGACCCGGGGGGAAGCGCTGTATCAGATATCTTTGATTTTCGGACTGTCATTGCTTGGGACAGTGATATTGGGCGGTATCATGTTGTTTATGGATTTTTCTGCAAAAGAACAGCTTTTGGTTCACTGCATTTCAGATTATGTGGATAATTATCTTGGGAATAAACTGGCTCAGGAATATAAGGAACAGATTGGAAAGGTTTCGCCGGAACAGTATAAAAGGGCGTTGCAGGAAATTGCTGCATCGGACACGGGACGGCGGAAGGAACGGAATGG
This sequence comes from Frisingicoccus sp., assembly GCA_048357495.1. Taxonomy (GTDB): domain Bacteria; phylum Bacillota; class Clostridia; order Lachnospirales; family Lachnospiraceae; genus Frisingicoccus. Next base: position 2,821 of record DBGCEW010000022.1, on the reverse strand, counting down.
CCAGTATTATTATGACGGGTATATGGACAGGGCTTCCGGCAGCAGAGATGATGAAGTGGATGCCAAAATTGTGGAAGACGTATTAAAGGAATTTCTCTGTTGAACATATGTAAAAAACTGCCAAAAAATCGTGAAATGATTTGATAAAATCAGGCAGTTTTGGTATTATGATAGATAAGAATAAGTAAATACGATGGAGGTAGTGACATGGCAAACAAAGTAACATTTGACTATTCAAAAACAGCGTCATTTATCCGGGATGACGAAGTCGAATTAATGAAAAAACTGGTTGGGGATGCAAAAGAAGTTCTGGTTGGGAAGAACGGCGCGGGGAAGGATTTTTTAGGCTGGATCGACCTTCCTGTGGATTATGATAAAGAGGAGTTTGCAAGAATTAAAAAATCAGCGGAAAAAATCCAGGCAGATTCCGATGTGCTGCTCGTTATCGGTATCGGCGGTTCGTATTTGGGGGCGAGAGCTGCGATCGAGTTTTTACAGCACAACTTCTATAACATACTGCCAAAGGGTGTTCGGAAAACACCGGAGATTTATTTTGTTGGCAATAATCTGAGCAGCGCATATATCAGTAATCTGATAGATGTTATCGGTGACAGAGATTTTTCAATCAATATGATTTCGAAGTCAGGAACGACAACAGAACCGGCGGTGGCTTTCCGCGTATTTAAAAAATTAATCGAAACAAAATATGGCAAAGAAGAGGCAGCAAAACGTATTTACTGTACTACAGATAAGGCGAAGGGCGCTCTGAAGCACCTGGCTGATGAAGAAGGTTATGAAACCTTTGTTGTGCCGGATGATGTGGGCGGACGTTTTTCAGTATTGACCGCAGTAGGACTGCTTCCGATTGCAGTCAGTGGGGCAGATATTGATATGCTGATGGCCGGTGCGGCGAGCGGACGTAAGTATTGTCTTGAGAATGACTTTGAATCCAACGATGCCCTCCAGTATGCGGCGATTCGAAATATTCTTCTCCGGAAGGGCAAATCTGTTGAAATTACCTGCAGCTATGAACCGTCATTATTGTACATTGGTGAATGGTGGAAACAGCTTTACGGTGAAAGTGAGGGTAAGGATCAGAGAGGTATTTTCCCGGCATCCGTTACTTTGACAGCGGACCTGCATTCTATGGGACAGTTTATTCAGGATGGCGCCCGGATTATGTTTGAAACGGTTCTGGAAGTTGAAAAATCAAAGTATGAGATTTGTATTGAAGAGGAACCGGTAGATCTGGATGGTCTGAATTATCTGGCAGGAAAAACCGTAGATTTCATTAATAAGAGTGCCATGAACGGAACGGTTCTGGCCCATACAGATGGCAGTGTTCCGAATCTGATGATTCATATTCCGGAGCAGAATGAATTCTATCTTGGCGAATTGTTCTATTTCTATGAATTTGCCTGCGGTGTCAGCGGTTATGTGCTTGGCGTGAATCCATTTAACCAGCCTGGCGTAGAAAGCTATAAGAAAAATATGTTTGCGCTTCTCGGAAAACCTGGATTTGAAGCGTTGACAGAAGCATTAAAGAAACGGTTGTAAATGGAAGATGAGACAGGCCCGTCCGGGGAAAACCGGACAGGGCCTGTTTTTTGTGTTATCGGTACTTTTTGAATCCATGAAATTCTGCTGGTAAAATTTTCAGGATGTTTTGAAAAAAGTACGGTGAATTTATAAGATATATGCTACAATACGGATAGGTTTTTATAAAAGGAGAAGTATTATTATGGAAACAAAGAGACAAAAGGAAGTCTATATTATTGGACATAAGAATCCGGATACGGATTCAATTTGTTCGGCGATTGCCTATGCCTCACTTAAAAATGAGATTCTCCGCAGAGTACATCAGGGAGAAAATATTGAATTGTATCAGGATGTACTGATTGAAGGAGAAAGCAGTGAGGAAACTGTTTATGTGCCGGCACGGGCAGGACAGATTAACACAGAGACTAATTACGTACTCAAAGAATTCCAGCAGAAGGTGCCGGAATATATGATTGCGATCCGCACTCAGGTGAGCGATATTAATATTCGCCGGAATAAAGGGATTCCGGCAGACTATTCCCTGAAGAAGGCCTGGGAAACGATGCGGGGGACGGAAACGTCCACGTTGGCGGTGACCAACAAAAAAGGCTGTCTGGAAGGACTGATTACAGTATCCGATATTGCCGGTGCCTATATGTCTGTATTGAATACCCAGATATTAGGAGAAGCTCATACGCCGATTGCCAACATTCTGGAGACTTTGAAAGGGGAATTGGTTGTCGGGGATGCAAAGAAACGGCTTGAAAGAGGAAAACTGGTCGTATCTACGGCAAATCTGGAGGTTATAGATGCATTTATTGAGAAGGACGATCTGGTTATTCTCGGAAACAGATATGAGGCCCAGCTCAGTGCCATTGAGAATCAGGCGTCATGCATTATTATCTGTGACGGAGCCAAAGCCTCGAGAACTATCTGCAAACTGGCAGAAGAAAAGGGATGTGCGGTTATCTGCACGCCTTATGATACTTATACAGTGACACGTTCGATTAATCAGAGTATTCCGGTCAGCTTCTTTATGATTAAAGACGGACTTATTTCTTTCAGCGAGGATGATTATGTAGCGGATATTAAACCGACGATGATGAATAAACGTCACAGGGATTTTCCGATTGTGGATAAAGGCGGAAGATATGTGGGAATGATTTCCAGACGGACATTGATTGATATGAATACAAAAAAAGTGATTCTGGTCGATCATAATGAGGTGGACCAGGCGGCAGACGGAGCCGATGAAGCAGAAATTATGGAAATCATAGATCAT
>DBGCEW010000021.1:0-13830 GCA_048357495.1 Frisingicoccus sp. | reverse complement strand
TCCCACAGTCCGCATCCTGTGCGAACTACTTTTGTGTTACATTCTTCGAATATCTAAGACGCTGATTTCCACAGCCGTCTCTCTGCCGAACATATCAACGCCGATTGTCACCGACTGTTTCGCCTGATTAATGCTGCGGATAATACCTACAGTCTCTTCCCAGGCACCGGAAACAACCCGTACGGCATCGCCGACTTCATAATCAATCTGAACTTTTTCGCTGCTGATTCCCAGAGGAGCCATCTCAGCCTCCGTCAGAGGAACAGGTTTTGACTCCGGTCCGACAAATCCGGTAACACCTCTGGTATTACGTACAACGTACCAGGTTTCATCATTCATAATCATGTGCAGCAGAACATATCCCGGAAAAAGTTTTTTCTGAACGCTCTTTTTCTGACCGTTCTTTACTTCCATAACATTCTGCATCGGCACCTGAACGTCTAAAATCTGGTCTTCCAGATGTAAATTCTGGATGGATTTTTCGATATTCGCCTTCACTTTGTTTTCATAGCCTGAATAGGTATGGACTACATACCATTTTGCTTCTGCCATAATTTCACCTTTCCTACAGCGAAATAATAAAATCGACTCCATAACGGAGAACGATGTCAAGTAACGCGATTAATACACCTAATAACACGGACACAACAATAACCGCCGTTGTCTCTTTGCGTACTGTTGTTTTATCCGGCCAGATGACCTTTTTAAATTCCGCCTTAATCTGGCTGAGTTTTCCAGGCTTGTTTACTTTTTCTGTATCGCCCATATCATTCACTCCCTGCCATCGCTAATTACTTGGTTTCTTTGTGTAATGTGTGTTTTTTACAGAATCTGCAGTATTTCTTTGTTTCCATTCTGTCCGGATGAGCTTTTTTCTCTTTCGTCAGGTTGTAATTACGCTGCTTACATTCTGTACATGCCAATGTGATTTTAACGCGCACAACTTCCACCTCCACTTAAATTTATTTTGATGGTCTTTAATTTTAGGCATAAAAAAAAGACCGCTTCCATAGCCCATTCATTATACAACAAGACTATATTCGCCGTCAACTCTATTTTTTTAGTTTTTTCCTGTTTTTCCGCCGAAAACACGGCTTACCCGTCCCCATAACCGACACACAAAGTCACAAAATATACCGCCTCTGCTCCGGCTTCCTTCAAAATCTGCCCGCAGACCTCCATCGTGCTTCCCGTTGTATAAATATCATCCACCAGCATTATCCGGCGAAAATCTGCTGAAAATCCGCGAACCTCCATGGACTTTGCCAGATTATGTCGACGCTCCCGGCCAGAGATACCCTTCTGGGGATCTGTCCAGCGGTTCCGGTATAATATCCGGCTGTTTTCAGGAATATTCATCCGCCTGCCAACCGCCTTTGCCAACAGCTCGGCCTGATTAAATCCGCGCATCCGTTTTTTTCTCGGATGAAGGGGCACAGGAATCAGAACGTCTATTTTTCTCTGACGTATCCAGCCGCCTAAAACCCGGACAACTTCATCGGCATAAAAATCCGTATAGCTTTTCATCCCCTGATATTTATAATCTAACACAGATTTCTGAATATTGCCGCCGTAAAGCCACAAAGCCCTTCCGCCATCAAAGCTTTTTCCATGCTTCTCCCGGTTTCGGAAACAATCCGCGCAAAACTCTCCGGTCTCTCTGACGATCGGTTTACCGCACCGCTTGCATCTCGGCTCACGAACCCAGGGAAGCTTTCTGTAACACTCTCTGTGTGTATTTCCTTCTTTCAATGTCCGTATCTCTCCGCATAAAGGACAGCGGGGAGGAAAAACGAAATCCAGTATATCCAATCCATCATCTCTTTTCAAAGCAGGTGCCGGACGAAGACCATCCGGCACCGCCATTTTCTTATTTTTTCACTGTTTTGTTGGGAACAGTGACATACAAAGGTTATTTTAAAATTGATAAATGTTCACTTGTTGACTAAATAAAAAATTTTTTTACTGTTATATATTTGTATACTCACCGGTGACCCTCAACGCATGTACATTGGTTTCAGGCTAAATTTCCCATAAGAATGATCTTTCAAGAGGCTTTACCGGTTTTCCACTCACTGCCTATCATCTGTACCTGCCCTCCTTTTTACAAAATTAGCGCCTCCCGATTTCCCCTTCTAACTATACATCCCTACAGACGCCTGTTTTGTGACAGCTTTTTTGAAACTTTTTTCATTTTAGTCCTTTTGCACAAATCCACACAGGTAAAATTGTATATGTTTACCCATTGTTTTTACACAAAAAGGAAATACCACTAGGATATTTCCTTTTTTTCATATACATTGTTTTATTCATCGGATCCGCTGTCTGAAGCAGAGGATTCTGATAATGGAGACTTGGATGTTTTATCACTTTCATATCCGCCGTTCTCCCAGTAAAAATCATCATACTCATCGTCCGAAGCATGATTATTGACATAATAGTCATCCTCCGCATCGCTGTCATCCACTTCATAGACTTCCTGCAAATCGGTTTTCCGCGGTTCCGAAATAATCTCACCGTTCATAAGTTTTTCAATCACTTCCTGAACGGCTGCAATCGAATCATCATCCAGAATTTCAACAGACAATGGTGCCTCCGCATAGGATGCACAATATTCTTCGGAGGCCACACCATAAACATTGGATGAAACGATATTCCAGTCGGCCGCATCATTTAACTGCATTTTTACGAGACTGGCAATCTGCTGGGAAGACAGGTTTGTATCCATTTTTCCTTCCAGACTTGACAGAAGACCGGTATATCCGGTAAGGATCGCTGGCGATTTTAATTTTTCCAGAAGGGCCGCAATCACCTTTTGCTGATTTTTTGCCCGCTGGTAATCACCCCCCGGAAGATTCATCCGCTCTCTGGCAAAAGCAAGGGCGTAGGCGCCGTCTAAATGATTCTCCCCTTTGCTATATTCATAATAACTCCAGGAATCATCCTCCGCATCGTACTGTTTATAATAGGTTGAAAACGCATATTCCGATTCCACGTCCACACCGCCAAGGGCATCGACCATCATAATCAGCGACGTGAAATTGACCCGGACGTAGTAGCTGATATCCACATCAAAAATTTCTTCCATAGATGCCATGGAATACTGAACACCGTACATGCCCGCATGGGTCAGCTTATCCTTCTCGCCATTTGTAATTCCGGGGATTTCCACATAGGCATCTCTCGGAACACTGACAAGAAGCACCTGCTTCGTTGCCGGATTCACACAGGCCATAATATTAACATCACTCCGGCTGGTCTGTTCCAGTTCACCGTAAACGTCCATACCGCTCAGATAAACAATAAAGGGCTGCTTTGTGATCGGCAAATCCGGAACGTCCTCCATAAGCACCTGGGTTTCCACATTAAAATTATCTATAATCCGCACCTTTTCAAGGAAGCCCGGATTATTTTCCTCAATAAGCTCATCCAGAGCCTGATTATAGATCATCGCATCTATATTACCGTTATATAATGCCTGAACCAGTTCGGAATAGGTGTCAAATTCCGTTGTATCAATCTCCGACTTCAGGTTGCTGTTGATCTGCTCAATCGCCTGATCCACCTTGGATCTGTCCAGGGCCGACATAATACCGAACTCGTAATCCGCCGCATCTTCAACAGAGGCTGCCTCATCCTCCGCCAGAACCGCAATCACGATTTTATCGGTCTGATACATTTTGGTATTCGTCACCGTATCCAATGTATACTTCGTTTTCATGACATAAACACTTCCAAGGATGAGGACCAGACACATAATCACCGAAATGACCTTTCCGGCCCAGTGGGCCCTGCGTCCAAGCTGAAGCAGAAAGCACAGAACCGCCAACAGTATGAAAACAATACTGAGCATCACAAAATATTTCAACGGCAGTACATCCAAAACAAATAATGCGCCCATAAAAATCACTGAAAAAATCAACTGAATGATCGCAAGAATCCGGCCGCCCCAGTGTTTGTTTTTCCGCCGTTTTTCCGCCGTTCTGCGAAGCCGTTCTTCCCGGCGCCGATAACGTTCTTCCGCTGAAATATTTTCAGATTTCCGCCTGGAAGTATCCTCTTCAAACATTTCCGAACCGACGGCAGGAATCTTCGGCTCCGGAGTCCGCCGGGTCATTTCCGAGTCAAATTCCAGATGCTTCCGGCCTCCATTCTTTTCAGAAGATTTATTCATCAGTTCTTCAAAGTCTTCAAAACTACTTTTTCTCTGCATATTTCTAATTCCTTCCAAATTTCTCCTGACAATTATACACGAAGTAAAATGCCCGGGCAATAGTGAAGATGCCTCAAAATTGTGAATTTTCAGTGTCGAATAGACGATTTTTTGCCATCATCCGGGCAATTTTGTAGTCCATGGCCGTTGTAATTTTCATATTTGAGATCTCCCCGGGTACAATATGTACCGGAACCTGACGCACTGTACATATCTTACAGGCATCCGTCAGTACCGCTTTTTCTCCGGATGTCAGTCCTCCATAAAGCTTCTTCAGCAGATCCATCCGAAAGCTCTGGGGCGTCTGACTCTGATATAAATACTTCCGTTCAGGAATATCGTCAATAAACATGCCGTCTTCCGAAACAACAATCGTATCCACCGCCGGAATGGCTGTATCCACCGCATCGTATTCTGCCACCGCATCAATATGGGCTTCAATCAGGGCCAGAGATACAAAAGGACGCACACCATCCTGGGTGATAATATAATGCTTTTCATTTTCTCCAAAATCCGCTTCAATCTGCCCGATCACTTCCATAATCGTGTCATTGCGTTCCCCGCCTCCCGGGACCAGACGCACCCTCCGGTGCATTTCCTCCGGAATATGGGCCTCTATAAGCCGGGCCATATGATTCATCCATTGTGGATGTATCCCCATGTAAATCTGATCCAGGCGCCGGCATTTCAGAAATGTTTTTAATGTATGAATAATAATCGGACATCCGTCCAGATCCAAAAACTGCTTTGGTATATCCGCACCCATGCGGGAGCCGACACCGCCGGCAACAATCACTCCAAATATCATTTTCTATTTCCCTCCCGCCGGGCATTTAAAACGGCTTTTACCTCTTCGGCAGAATCCGAATGTCCGTGTTTTTTTCGCCAGAAAGGCATTTTTATCAGTCCCGCAAGGGTTCCGGCGCCATAACTTACATGGAGCATAAAAAACAGCCCCGGCAAGGCAATCTGGCTCACATGTTTTTTTACATTTCTCACAGACAAGAGGCCCATCAGGGAAGCGGCTGCGCCATAGGCCCCCCACAAAAGCTTCGCAGGGAATTTATAGTTTTTAGCCGCAAGAATCCCGCTGCCAATTATGCCGCAGACAAAACCAAAGGGTACAAAATGGTACAGCGACAGACATTTCGGACATACCCCCGACGTCAGTCCTATCCAGTAGCCGTTGCTGTATTTCTGATAAAGCATATCCCTGAAACAGCTTCGGACATGCTGATATGAATGAATCGACGGATCAAAACAGATTTTATAGCCCCTTTGCCGGATCCGGCAGTGCAATTCATTGTCCTCCGTCCGTCCAAGTTCTTCATTAAAGCCGCCCACATCCTCAAAAACCTTCCGCCGGTAAGCGCCATGAAACACCGACTTTACATAACTCGCTTTCCCTTCCCGGCGATAGGATGCAATGCTGCTGCCAAACATAGAGCTTTCCGCAAGCAGCAGGGTATTCTTCCATGGTGTCGGATCAGAAACGATATTCGGCCGCGGCCCTCCGGCCACATCTTCACCCCGGTCCAGAATTTCTATATTTTTACGCACAAAGTCTTCCGGAATCGCCGCATGGCTGTCCACACGGATAATCACCTCGCCCGCTGCCGCCATGATCGCCTGATTCCATCCGGAGGCCTGATTTCCTCCCCTGTTCTCGATCACCTTAACCCCTGCAAAGTCTGAGGCTTCTTTATAAAAATCCATCATAATCTGCCGCGTATGGTCGGTTGACATGCTGTCTACCAGAACAACTTCGATCTCCGTATGGGGATAGTCCTGACGCTTCATATCCCCGAGCAAATCCGGCAGATTTTTTTCTTCGTTATATGCAATTGTGCAGAGTGATACTTTCATAACCGCTTCACACCTTTACCGGAACACGGCAGCCACCGTGTCCAACATAATTTTTAATTCCCGGAAAAAACCAAATTCCCGGAGACTTCTCAGATTATATTCCATTTTTTCAGGAAGGACTTTGTGGATATACGCATCATCCACATCCTCAACACCTTCCAGAAGCTTTTCCTCATCTTTATAGCGAATGGACGCTTCCGACGTCACACCTGCCGGAAGAAGCAGCGTCGCTGTCATTTCATCGGTATATTCACGGACATACTTCACAACTTCCGGCCGGGTTCCTACAAAAGACATATCTCCCAGAAGGATATTCAGCAGCTGGGGAAGTTCGTCCAGACGGTACTGGCGCATTTTCCTTCCCAAACGGGTAATCCGTACATCGCCGCTGGCTGTAACCTGACTTCCCATCCGGTCTGCATGATTCACCATGGTACGGAATTTAAAAATACGAAACTGACGTCCGTACTGGGTTACCCGTACCTGCCGGAACAGGGCCGGACCGTCAGAATCCATACGCACGGCCACAGCGAGTACAGCAAGCAGCGGCGCAAGCAGTACAAGAAGCACCGCCGACAACAGAATGTCCATCCCCCGCTTCATAAAAAGGCTCCATTTTTTATTCTGTAATTGTTCATAGTAGGGCCGAACCGCCGCATTTTGCATCGGCTTCGGCAACTGTTCCCATTTTCTCAACATAAATTCATCAAAACTTTCTTAAACGTGTCCGTGACATAAAGCACCTGTTCATCTGTCAGACAGGTGTGCAGAGGCAATGTCAGTTCATTCTCAAACATCCGAAAAGCATTCGGATAATCCTTGATATCGAACCCCAGATTCCTGTAAGCGCTTAGCAGGGGCAGGGGCTTATAATGTACATTGACTGCAATGCCTGCTTCGGCCATTGCCGAAATCACCTGATTCGTAAATTCCCGGTTCTTCCCCGTCAGGCGCACCAGATAAAGGTGGCCGCTGGATGTGCTGCCACATTCAAAATGAACCAGCCGGGTTACCGGAAGCCCTTCCAGAGCCCGGTCATACATTTCAATAATCTGATGCCGCCGCTTTAAAATTTCCGGATACCGTTTTAACTGGGCCAAACCAATGGACGCCATGATATCCGTCATATTGCACTTATAGTAAGGCGCAACAATATCGTATTCCCATGCGCCGAGCTTTGTTTTTGCCAGAGCATCCTTTGACTGGCCGTGAAGAGACCTCAGCATATAGGCTTTATAAAGAGCTTCGTTATCCACGCCCGGAATGTCCTTCCAGGTCACGGCGCCCCCTTCACCCGTCGTCAGATTTTTCACGGCATGGAATGAAAAACAGGTAAAATCCGCAATTTCACCGCACATCTTTCCGTCCCTGACGGCGCCAAAGCCATGGGCTGCATCGGCCATCAGCACGACCCGTCCAATCTGTTTCTGAATTTCATTTGCCGGATGAAATAACGTCTGTTTTCCTTTCACAATCTGAAAAAGACGGTCGTAATCACAGATCACGCCGCCCAATTCTACCGGAATGATGACCTTTGTGCGTTCATTCACCGCTGCCTCAAGCTTCCCGTAATCCATCTGGAAAGAATCCGGCGCTGTATCCACCAGCACCAGCTTTGCTCCCACATGACAGACAACACTGGCGGTTGCCGTATAGGTATAGGCGCTGGTTATGACTTCATCACCCGGACCCACACCGAGAATCCGCAGAGTCATTTCCATACAGGCGGTCGCCGAACTCAGACAGACCGCCCTGTTTGTCCGACAATATCCGGCGATTCTCTGCTCAAACAGTTTCGTTTTTGGTCCGGTGGTAATCCATCCGCTTTTTAATGTATCCACAACTTCTTTAATTTCATCTTCGCCGATGTCCGGCGGTGAAAAAGGAATATTCACAAGGCCTCATCTCATTTCAATATTATACTCTGTTTAAAGGGTTCATACTGACCCACTTCCGAATCCCCGATCGGTGTCATCAGATGCCGTTTTTTTGCATCCCTCTTTTTATCCTCCGGACGAATATGGTATGTCGGTACAATTTGGGATACCATCGCCTTCATCTGGTCGGTTTCGTCGTAAGCATAGGTATAAAGTTTCTCCAGGTTCTGCAAAAATTCATCTTCATCGAAGTCAATCGGTTTGCCGATATGAATCATTTTATTGGCCGTATCCTGAAGCCCCTCTTCATTCATCAGTAATTCTTCATATAATTTTTCACCGGGTCTTAATCCCGTATATTCAATCTCAATATCTTCGCCTACCGTATACCCGGAAAGACGGATCAGATTTCGCGCCAGATCATCAATCTTCACCGGATCTCCCATATCCAGGACGAAAATCTCTCCGCCCCGGGCCACGGCTCCGGCCTCCAGCACCAGACTGACCGCCTCGGGAATCGTCATAAAGTAACGGACCACATCCGGATGGGTCACCGTCACCGGTCCTCCCGCCTCAATCTGTTTTTTAAACAATGGAATCACACTGCCATTGCTGCCCAGTACATTGCCAAAACGCACGGCCACAAACTCCGTATTTGAACGGTTATTAAATGCCTGAACAATCATCTCGCACATCCGCTTGCTGGCCCCCATAATATTGGTCGGATTTACGGCTTTATCCGTAGATATCAGCACAAACCGTTTTGCACCATATCTGTCCGCCGCCGCCGCCACCTTATAGGTGCCGAACACGTTATTTTTAATAGCTTCGTTCGGACTGTCCTCCATTAAAGGCACATGCTTATGGGCCGCCGCATGATAAACTATATCCGGACGGTACTGTTTGAAAATAGAATTCACACGATTCGTATTTCTCACAGACCCGATCAGCACGATCAGATCCAGATAAGGATACTGCTGCTTCAGCTCCTGTTGAATATCATAGGCATTATTCTCATAAATATCCAGTATAATGAGCCGTCTCGGATGATTGGCCGCAATCTGCCGGCACAGCTCACTTCCGATAGAACCGCCGCCGCCGGTCACAAGCACACATTTCTTGGATACATAGCCCATAATCGACTGAACATCCACATCCACCGTCTCTCTTCCGAGAAGATCCTCAATCTGAATATTCCGGATCATGGACAAATCCAGATCTCCGGTCACAAACTGATACATTCCCGGGAGAATCTTCAGTTCACAGTCCGTATCCTTACAGATATCGACAAGCTCTTTTGTCGTCTTCTTCCCAATACTCGGCATGGCAATGATAATCTCATTGATATCATATTTTTCCACAGATTCCAGAATCTTATCCCTGCCGCCAACAACTTTGACGCCATGAATATAGGTATTCTGCTTATGACTGTCATCATCAATAAAGCATTTAATCCGGGCATCCAGATAATCGCTCATGATCAGTTCCTTCATCACCATATTCCCGGCTTCACCAGCTCCGATAATCATCGTATTCCGGGCATGTTTCCCATGATTCCGGGTCGCTGCCAGCGTCCGGAAAACTGTTGCCGAATAACGGGTAATACAGACACAGGCAAGAAGACAGATAAAATAAAAGGGAAAAAAGCTTCTCGGCACCGCATTATAGGTAAAATAACTGTAAATAATGGCAAACACGGTGGAGGCTGCTGTGGCGGCCATAATTGCAAGAAGTTCCCTGGAATTTGCAAACCGCCACAGGGTATGATAGAGCTTCGCAAGCCAGAAAATAACCAGTGTTACCAGAATCAGGGCAGGAATCATCCGTTCCACTGCATGCATATACGGGCCGGGTATATGGGCCGCATTCATGTCAAACCGCATGAGCAGCCCCAAAAAGGAACAAAGCACCACACTTAACCCGTCCATGACCAGCAAAAACGCTTTATTTATGAAAGACTGCTTTTCTTTTTTTAAGGAATCCATTGGTTAATCCCTTCTTTCAGGCCATTTTTAGTTGGCGAGGGCCCCGGAAATATCTTCCTGGGAAATAATTTCACCATTTTTAATCTGATTTATAAATCCGGCAGCCGTTTCAACACTGGTTTCATCCGGAATCATAACATAAAGCATATTATCCCCGGAGGAATAACAGGTCGCTTCCGATCCGCTTCCGACAACCGCCGATGATAAAATATCCCAGCCCGCACCACTGTCAAGCTGCATCCGCACCAGACTGGAAATCTGCTGCTGGCTCAGACTGGTTTCAAAGCTGTTGGACAAACTTTCCATAATGCCCATATAACCGGTTAAAATCGCCGGTGACATACACTTATTCAAAATCGCTTTCATAACAATCTGCTGATTCATAACTCGGTCATTATCACCGTTTGGCAGATTGTAACGCTCCCTTGCAAAAGCCAGGGCCGATGAACCATCCACGTTGTAGTTCATACCCTCAACAAAATATTCGCCGCTGATCGTCGTAAATTCATATCTGGAATCCAGATCCACACCACCAAGGGCATTAACCATATCTCTTAATGTGGTGAAGTTGACCTTGGCATAGTAATCCACATCCACACCAAAAAGCTGAGACAGGGTATCCATCGAACACTGTGCGCCATAAAGGCCTGCATGGGTCAGCTTATCGTAGGATTCACCGGACACACCCGGAAGCTGTACATAATAATCCCTTGGAACCGATGTCATCAGCACCTGCCGTGTCTTTGGATTTACTGTCACCAGCATATTCACATCGCTCCGGCTGGTCGTATCAATACTTCCTTCCGTATCAATACCGCTGACAAATACGGTAAAGGCATCTTTTGTGACATTTTTATTATCACCGGACACCTTATCGACTTTTGTTTTAATCTCAATCTGCTTCAGCTCACGGACATCCTGTTCAAAGGTCGGATAATGTTCCGTCAGCGAAGAATTGTAGGCCGTATTGTAAATAATCGCATCAATATCGCCATCATATAAATCTTTCACGAGACCATATGGATCCTCGTAATAGTCATAGCTCAAGTCCTGACCAATATCCTCCGATGCCTGGGCAATCGCCTGCTCCACCTTATCGCTTCCGCTGATGGACTGAACACCGAAATCGTAATCTGCCGCATCCTCCAGCGTCTGAGCCGCGTCGTCCTTCAGTACGGCAATGGCAATCCGGTCCACCTTATACCCGCTGCTCGTAATACTGAAGAGGGTCGCATTGGTACGGATCAGATAGACATTACCAAAAATCAGCAAGAAACACATGAGTATACAATCAATTTTTCCAATAATGTGGGCGCTCCGCGTAAACTGGGAGCCAAAAGCAAAGACGCAAAGAAATAACAGTACGCCGAAAATAACCAGCACATACTTCATCGGCAGCACATTAAGCATCAGCAGAACCGCCAGAAATACCACCGATAAAACAATCTGAATGACCGCCAGGATCTTTCCGACCGTATGCTTATTCCGCTTTCTTTTTCTGTTTTTATTCGTATTTCCCATAATTCACCTCTGTATAATTTTTTCCATAACTCACCATAATATCCCAATCATTATATTACAGAAGCCTGTAAAATGCAATGTTTAAGCGAATTTATCACATTTTCAACACATTTTTCCGGTCATCTATTCAAAAGCTTTTGGCAGATTCCACTTGAAAATCGTGGCCAGCATCCGCATTCCGAAAGTCACTCCGGCGCCTGCAAATATCGCGGCCGTATCATGAAACTGATGGGAAAACATGAGATAATAAACCATCCCGCCAAGGATTGAAGCCACCGCATATACCCGCTTTCTGAGAACCAGGGGGATCTCGCCAATCATCAAGTCCCGGAGCACGCCGCCGCCAATCCCCGTCACCATACCGAGAAACACGACAAAAAAACCATTTTCCGGATATCCGGTGTAAATAGCCACCTTGGCCCCGGTAATCGTAAAAACACCCAGGCCGGCCGCATCAAACACATTGTTCACCGCATTTACCGCATCCACATTGTTTTTATAATAATCCTTTGCCAGAAATGCGATCAGAAATACCAGCGCCGCCGTAATTCCGGCAACCACCATATACCGGCTGTCTGCAAAGGCGCTCGGCGGCACCTTCCCAATAATCACATCCCTGAGAATTCCACCGGCCAGCGCCGTTGTAATTCCCAGAAAAACAACGCCGAAAACATCCATCCGTTTTTCCAGCGCTGCCACGGCCCCGGATATAGCAAAGGAAACCGTTCCTATAAACTCAAGACCTATAAACAGAATTTCTCCCACAGCCATTTTATTGAATCCCCTCCGCTTTCACCCATTCGCTGATCTTCCGGTAATTTGGCACATCCACACCGTATTCCGCCCCAAGGCGCACCATCTCATGCACCAGTCCGTCAACCTCCGATTTTCCTCCGCTATAAACGTCCCGCTGCATCGATGTCGTTGCCTCCGGAGTCAGACCTTTTAAAATGCTGTCCGCATTTTCTGCCAAATCCCTTTCAAATTCCAGGCCCATTCCTTTTCCAAGCCGTTCCACTTCCCGGACAAGGGCGAAAAACATCCGCCGTTTCTCCCCCTCCGTCATAAAATCTCCGGCAACCCCATGATAATAAAGGCCGGCGGCCCCCATCGGCGACACAAAACTGAATTTTTGCAGACCATCCGCCTCAATATTCTCTGAATAACAGGCATCGATCCCCGCCCCATTCAGCCGTTGTTCAATCTCTGCCATCCGCTGTTCTTCCTCCGCAGATAATCTGTCTTTCTTCCGCGGTCCGAAATATAACCGGAAAATATCTGTCGGCTGACAAATAACTCCCGGAGCTTCAATCATCGAAAAAATATACACACAGCCGTCCAGTACCCGGCATTTCAGCCGCGGCTGCATCTTCCCTCCCGTCCCGTAAACATTCAGGATCGGAATAACAATTGTATGGGGCTCCGCGATCCTTTCCAAAAAAACAATCGCTTCTTCCAGAGAATAGTATTTCACACAAACAAAGACCACATCCGGCACTTCCCGGTAATCTTCCATCCGGCAGGCCTTTACCGACGGAAGCACAAAATCCCCCGCTCTTGCAGATTTCACCCGAAGGCCGTTTTCCTTCATCGCCGCCAGATGTTCTCCCCGGGCAATGAAGGTCACATCATTTCCCGATCTTGCCAGATAGCCGCCAATGCAGCCCCCTGTACCACCGGTTCCAATAATAAGTATTTTCATAAAATCACCTTTTCCATTGAAATAACAAGTATATTATAAAATACAATTAATTTTATGAAAACCTATTTTCTAATATAAAATTTCGTTATACAATATAAAGGCCTATATATCTGTATTAATAAAATGGAAGAAATCAAACAAACGATACGTGAAATCCTGTCCGACGCAAGGATTTCAAAAGCTTACAAGGGCTATCCTTATCTGGAACATGCCATTTATCTGGTCATTGAAGATGAGTATCGCTTATGTCACATTTACAACGAGGTTTATGGAAAAGTCGGCGAATATTATGGCACCACAGCCTCTGCCGTCGAAAAAAACCTCCGGACAGTCCGTAATGTCTTCTGGAAAAGTAACTGCTATGACTTTTTCAGAGAACGCTCCGGCGTTATTTTGTATTATCGTCCTTATCTCAGAGAATTAATCGAACTCTTTGCAAATGAAGTCTGGAGCGAACTCGGACTTCGGGACTCCGGCGTTGACCGGGGGGGGAATAAGGTAAGGGACAGTGAAAAAAAGGGCCTGTCGGGAAATACCGATTTTTAAGGGGAGTATCCCAAAGATTGTGTAAACCTTCAAACTGATGTAAGATAAAATTACTCGGTTTGGAGGTTTATTTTATGGCAAGAAAGAAAGATTCACCACAAAAGGCAGCACTCAGGGAGA
>DBGCEW010000020.1:0-25207 GCA_048357495.1 Frisingicoccus sp. | reverse complement strand
AGTCGAAATAACTGTAATATTCAGAGGCACTCTTCCAATATAGCTTTTCCCAAGACCCTTTTCTCTGGGATATCTCACCCGGTACATACATATTCCCTGAACCATCTTTCCCGCTGCCGGCGCTGCCAGAATCATATATACAGGAATTCCCGTGGCTATAATCAGCAGATATTTCAAGGCCAGATCTCCGATGGCGGCAACCACTCCGAAGGTCCCAATATGGCTGTCCTTCATAATTTCCAGCATCCGCTCCCGGCTTCTGGAAGAAAATACAGCATCCGCTGTGTCACAGAGTCCGTCGAGATGGAACCCCCGTGTCATCCAGAGTTCCGCCAGAAGTACCAATGCCCCGCAAACCGATCGCGGCAGTATCTGACTTGCCAGCCAGAAAACAACCACATCAAACAGTCCGATGAGGATTCCCGCCACCGGCCACAGGGCAACGCCCCGGATCAGCCGTTCATCACTGACTGCCACGTTCCGGCGAATCGGGAGGCTCGTAAATAATTGTAAGGTTAAAATAAGTGTGTCCATAAATCTCCCCGTCTCACTCTTTTACCGGTTTTATTTTTACCGGAATTCCACTGATCACCAGATAAACCGCTTCCGCCTCTGCCGCCAGATACTGATTGACCCGTCCGAGGATATCCCGGAAGCCCCGTCCAAGGGGCGTCCCCGGCACCACTCCAAGTCCAATTTCATCGGTAACCATCACCATGGGCAGTTTTTTTTCATGAACCACCCCCAGAAGTGTATGAAAATTTTTCATAATTTCCGCTTCCGCAGCTTCATAATCCACCGCAGAAAAATCTTCTGTATCCCCGCCGATAAAATCAAACAGCATATTCGTCACCATGGATGTCACACTGTCCAATAAAATCCCGCCGTAATCTTTATAATCGATATCCGCCAATCCACGATATCCTTCAAAGGTTGTCCACAAATCCCCCCGGCGGCGCTGATGTTTTTCCACACGCCGGGCCATTTCCTCATCAAATACCTGACCGGTGGCTATATAGAGCTTCTTTCCGTCCAGCGCTTTTGCCAGCGCTTCTCCGTATTCACTCTTTCCACTCCGGCATCCTCCGGTTACTAAAATCATTTTCTCACCGTCCATTTAAGAAAACTGGCTGTCAATGGCGCTAAAGCCGCCACTGACACCCAGTCCCGTATGTTTTCATTATTTCTCTGCAAACCGCTTCGCCTGTTCTGCAATGAGCTGAGCATCCTCAAAATAATTAATCTTCATGGCGCTCTTCACTTCTTCCAGTGTTTTGGCAGCAACTCTTTCTGCTTCAATACTTCCTTTGCGGAGAATTTCATAAATTTCCGGAATCCGTTTCTCCAGTTCCTTACGGCGTGTGCGAATCGGCTCCAGTTCTTCCTGCATAATGTTGTTCAGGAAACGTTTAATTTTCACGTCCCCCAGACCGCCCCGGCGGTAATGATCCTTGAGGGCTTCCAGGTTCTCATATTCCGGCCAGAATTTTTCAAAGTGTTCATCCCGGCAGAAAGCATCGAGATAAGTAAACACGGCGTTGCCTTCCACGCATCCCGGATCGGATACTTTCAGATGATTCGGATCTGTAAACATCCCCATAATCTTTTTCTGAACATCCTCCGGTGTATCCGAAAGATAAATACAGTTGTTCAGAGACTTGCTCATCTTTGCCTTGCCGTCTGTTCCCGGTAAACGGCAGCAAACCTGGGTTTCCGGAATAAGGGCCTCCGGTTCTACAAGCACTTCCCCATAGACCGAATTAAATTTACGGACAATCTCACGGCACTGCTCAATCATCGGCAGCTGGTCTTCGCCCACAGGCACCGTTGTTGCCTTAAATGCTGTAATATCCGCCGCCTGACTGATCGGATAGGTAAAGAAGCCCACAGGAATACTGGCTTCAAAATTCCGCATCTGTATTTCCGCTTTTACCGTTGGGTTTCTCTGAAGCCGGGCTACCGTAACCAGATTCATATAATAAAAACTGAGCTCGGTCAGTTCCGGTACCTGAGACTGAATAAACAGCACTGATTTTTCCGGGTCCAGACCGCAGGATAAGTAATCCAACGCCACTTCAATAATGTTCTGACGGACTTTTTCCGGGTTATCCGCATTATCGGTCAATGCCTGGGCATCCGCAATCATAATAAAAACTTTATCGTATTCTCCTGAATTCTGAAGTTCCACCCGACGCTTCAAAGAACCTACATAGTGTCCTACATGAAGTCTTCCTGTCGGCCGGTCTCCGGTTAAAATAATCTTTTCCATCGTAAACCTACTCCTTGATTTAAATTACTCTTCCATCACATGCTCGAAAGCAACTTTAAAGATTTCCTGAATGTGTTCATCCGCAAGGGAATAATAACGCACTTTGCCGTCTCTCCGGGTTTTTACCAGCCGGGTTTGTTTCAGCAGGCGAAGCTGATGGGACACGGCTGACTGATTCATCTCCAAAAGCAGCGCCAGGTCTCCGACACACAGCTCTGACTGACTCAGCGCGCATATAATCTTTGCCCGGGTCGGATCCCCAAAGGCTTTAAACAATTCCGCCACTTCGATCAGGTCCTCTTCCTGAGGCATGGCTTCTTTGACTTTATCTACCACACTGTCTCCCATGCTTATTTCCCTTCAATTCCATGGCCCTTAGCCATCAATACATCAACCACCTGATATACATATTTTTCACAAAGGGCATCGGTTTCTGCCTCTACCATCACACGCAGCACCGGTTCTGTGCCGCTCTCCCGTACAAGAATCCGTCCTGTATTTCCGAGAGCTTCCTCAACATCTCTGACTGCCTTCTGCACATCGCCATCCTGTTCCGCCGCTGTTTTATCATGCACACGGACATTCACCAGCAGCTGAGGATAAATACGGACCGGCTTAATCAGCTCGGATAATTTTGTCTTTTTCTCCAGCATCACTTCCATAATCTTCAGAGACGTTAAAATACCGTCCCCCGTTGTCGCCAGCTTTCCGAAAATAATATGACCGGACTGCTCTCCGCCAATGGAATGTCCGTTCTGAACCATATTTTCGTAAACATATTTATCACCGACCGCTGTCTTTTCATAACGGATGCCCGCTTTGTCAAGGGCCAGATACAGTCCAAAATTCGACATCACTGTAGTTACAATCGTATCATTATTTAATTTACCCTGTTCGTGCATATACTTTCCGCAGACATACATGATCAGATCGCCGTCAACAATATGACCTTCATCGTCTACCGCAATACATCTGTCCGCATCCCCGTCATAGGCAAAGCCAATATCCAGGCCCTTCTCCACAACAAATTTCTGAAGCACTTCAATATGAGTGGAACCGCAGTTCATGTTGATATTTGTTCCATCCGGTTCCGCATTGATGACATAAGTTTTTGCTCCGAGAGCATCGAATACACTCTTTGCAATCGCAGAAGCAGAGCCGTTGGAGCAATCCAGACCAACACGTTTATCCTTAAAAGAACGGGTTGCCGTCGCGATTAAATGACCGATATAACGGTTCCGTCCCATGGCATAATCCACGGTACGTCCGATATTCTCCCGAGTTGCCATCGGAATCTCCCCATAGATTCCGTCAATATAATCCTCAATCCGTTTTTCAACCTCTGCATTCATCTTATGCCCTTTGGCATCGATGATTTTAATACCGTTATCATAGAAAGGATTGTGACTGGCGGAAATCATAATTCCACAGTCAAATTCTTCTGTCCGAACAACATAAGAAACACTTGGTGTTGTCGTTACATGAAGCAGATAGGCATCTGCACCGCTGGCTGTCAGTCCTGCAGCCAATGCATACTCAAACATATAACTTGAACGCCGTGTATCCTTTCCAATGACAATCTGTGCTTTATGGTCCTGCCCAAAATAGTATCCTAAAAATCTTCCAACCTTAAACGCATGTTCTACATTCAGCTTTACATTTGCTTCCCCGCGAAAACCATCGGTTCCAAAATATTTTCCCATAATTCAAGCTCCATTCTTAAGATAATTTCTAATATACTTTATGCGTTGACACAATATATGCCGATATTATACCATAATCTCATTTATTTTTCACTGTTTTTATTTTTTTACTCTTGACATGCATTTTATTTGTGATAGTATCATATCATAGTTAATGTAGTTTTGATTACTATGTATCATAGACAAGAAGGTGTTTTATATGAAATTCAAACCAAAGGATCCCGGAAGCGCTATTACACATTTTATCGGCTGGCTTATGGCCCTGCTCGCTGCAGTTCCCTTAATTCTCAGAGCCTGCACCGCACCGGATTCCATACATGTCATTTCATTGAGTATCTTTATTATAAGTATGCTGCTGCTCTATGCTGCCAGTACACTTTATCACTCTCTGGATATTAATGAAAAAATCAATAAACGTCTGAAAAAATTTGACCATATGATGATTTCCGTCCTTATTGCAGGCACTTATACACCGGTCTGCCTGATCGCCATTCGCGGAACCCTGGGTTATGCCCTGCTTGCTATCGTCTGGGGCATTGCTATCTTCGGAATTCTTCTCAAAGCCTTCTGGATCAACTGCCCGAAATGGGTTTCTTCCCTGCTCTATATCGGTATGGGATGGACCTGTATCCTGGCATTTACACAGATTCTCAACAGTCTTTCCAGAGAAGCCTTCCTCTGGCTGCTTATCGGAGGCATCATCTATACCATCGGCGGCATTATTTACGCACTGAAGCTTCCTATCTTCAACGGACGCCATAAAAACTTCGGCTCCCACGAAATCTTCCACCTCTTTGTTATGGGCGGAAGCTTCTGCCACTTCGTGCTTATGTATAAGTTTTTGGCTGTGATGCCGATTTATTAAAACAGACCTTTCGCAACAGGCTTAAATCTTAACATGAACCCTCAAAAGAAGCCTGCCGGATAATTATTAAAACCGCCGGACAAAATGTTCTTTTCGAACTTGTCCCGGCGGTTTATTTATCCTCAGGCTTCTTTTGGGTTCAGGTAACAGATTTACACAATGTGACGAAAAGTCTGTTTTAATTCTGTATACACAAAGACGGAAGTGTGGCGGCTATTCTTTTTCTTTAATATATCGCAGGTGTGCCCTGTTTTCAATCACAATATTTTGACATTGCAGCTTTCTATTTTATCCGATAGCCATGATTCAGCGGTCCGCTGCCTTTACCCAGATCAAGCCCCGCTTTCAGCGCTCCGGTAATATAGTCTTTGGCATTTTTAACGCTGGTTTTCATATCATAACCGAGGGCCAGATTGCTGGCAATGGCTGAAGACAGGGTACAGCCTGTACCATGGGTATTCGGATTATCAACCCGTTCTCCGTGATACCAGATACACTCGCCTTCAAAATAGAGCAGGTCATCGGCGGTTTCTGTCAGATGTCCGCCTTTAATGAGTACGCTGCCCTTCAGATTTTTCCCGATAATTTCCCCTGCCTTTTCCATATCGGCTGTTGTTTTTATCTCGAAACCAGCGAGACACTCCGCTTCCGGAATATTTGGCGTAATAATATCTGCCAGGGGAAGCAGTCTGGTCATCAGTGTTTCCTGTGCATCCGGGCTCATCAACGCGCATCCGCTGGTGGAAACCATCACCGGATCCACCACAATATTTTCCGCCTGGTGTTCCTGAAGCTTCTCAGCAATCTTCTCAATAATACCAATATTGGAAACCATACCGATCTTTACCGCATCCGGACGGATATCGTTAAATATACAGTCAATCTGCGCTCCGACAAATTCCGGTGTGGCCTCCAGAACATCATAAACACCGGTTGTATTCTGGGCCGTCAAAGCGGTAATAGCACTCATCGCAAAGACGCCATGAGCCATCATCGTTTTAATATCCGCCTGTATCCCTGCACCGCCGCTGGAATCCGAACCTGCAATTGTTACTACTTTTTTCATCTCTTATCCAACTCCTGTAAATTACTATTATAATAATGGGGAGAAAATTCTCAGCACCCACTGTATACATTTTTGCCAGATCGGACGATTTTTCCAGTCATCCAGACCCACTCTTTCGCTGACACGCATTGTATTCAGAAAATCCTCTTTAATATCCATCACCGCAGGGACCTCTGTCATCAGCACACCGCACTCATAGTGAAGGAAAAAACTCCGGTAATCCATATTAATCGTTCCGCACACACCGCACTCATCATCGGAAACGATATTCTTGGCATGGATAAAGCCCGGCGCATACTCATAAATTTTAATGCCGTTTTCCATAAGCCGTCCGTAGTTCGATATATTTACCATATAAACATACCATTTATCATAAATTCTCGGAACAATAATCCGCACATCCACACCGCTTCGGGCCGCCCGGCACAGGTCGTCGATCATCCGGTTATCCAGCACCAGATAGGGTGTTGTAAAATAAATATAATCTCTGGCCTTCGTAATCAGGTGGGTATACATCTCTTCAATCGGATTATCTGGATTATTGGCCGGTCCATCCGCCAGAGGCTGCACAAATCCAGGCGCATCCACGGAAATCGTCGGACGGTACTTATCATAATCCAGCCGCTCATTTTCCTTGGTCAATTCCCACATCTCAAGAAAGATTTCCGTCAGTCCCCAGACCCCATCGCCTTCCAGACGAATCGCAGTATCCTTCCAGTGACCAAACCGCTCAATAATATTGGCATATTCATCCGCCAGATTGATACCTCCGGTATAGCCGATGTTTCCATCAATAATTGCTATTTTCTGATGATTCCGGTAGTTAAAAGTCAGCCGTGTCGCATCCTTCGTTACCGGCGCAAAAACCGCTACACGCACACCCACTTTGGACAGCTCATGCCGGATCTTATCCGCATCGAGAACGAGACAGCCAAAATCGTCAATCAACAGACGGACCTCCACCTTCTGTGCGGCCTTCCGTGCAAGGATATCCTTCAGATGCCGCCAGATTTGTCCGTCAGACACAATAAAATATTCCAGGAATATAAACTTTTCAGCCTTCTCCAAATCTTCGAAAAGGGCATCGAACTTCTTCTCTCCCACATCAAAATATTTTACCGCCGTATGCTTATACAGAGGGAAGCCCTCATTTACCAGATACCGGCTGACTTGTGCTTTATTCGGATGCATCTCTGTCAGTTCGTTAAGAATGGCCGGATCCTGCTTTTTATATTCTCTTCCTTTTGCCGATATCTTCTTATACTGCCTGTAAAATTTGCTGTTCTTGTGTTTCCGTCCCCACATGAAATAGAGGCAATAACCAAATACCGGAAGCACAAGAATAATAACAATCCAAAAGGAATTAAAAGGCGATGCGTCATTGACCATGATAAATACAACAGCAACACTGACGATTTCCACCAGCAAATAGGCCCATGAAGCATAGTCATGCATCAGACGCACCAACAGAAACATGGTGACAATCTGCAGGATAATCGATATCAGAACAATCACTGCCCGTGAAATAACCGATGCCCGTTTTTTTATGATATTCATATGTTCTCTCTCCTCCGCCCTTCAATCAACAATAACTTCTGGGTTCTGTTCATCTGCTTGATCGTATATTCTCTACGCAAAGCCTCTTCTTTTGTTTCCAGTACCTCATAATAAACCAGTTCCACCGGACGGCGCCCCCGGGTATATTTCGCTCCCCGTCCTTCATTGTGGGCCTTCACCCGTTCTTCCAGCCGATTCGTCCATCCCGTATACAGTGAACCGTCACTGCATTTCAAAATATATGTATAATTCATCCTCTGATCACTTCACTTTTTAACTGCTGCAAAGTTTATTATATCGAATTAAAGCGCTAATTTCAACCTTTGAAGTAAAAAGGGCATTGCCTTTATCAGACAATGCCCCGCTATATAAAGCAGCCGATGATAGAAACGTATTTAACAAAATTCCCTGGCCCGGGCCGGTAACACCAGTTTTGTTGGATTGTAATCGGCTGCATATTTTCCAATATGTATGACCGATTTATCATCGCCTGCTCTATATCTTATGTGGCTTTTCAATTTTTGTGACTTTTCGGTTAAGACAGATAATCCTGAGGATTTACCGGCGCCTCGTCCTTTGTCAGTGAAAAATATAAATGACAGCCTTCTTCTGTAAAATATTTGGTCGGTTCGGACACATTCCCAAGGGCCTGGCCTTTAACGATGGTATCTCCCTCTTTCACAGTGAGATCCTTCATCTGACCATATACCGCTTTATATCCATTGCCCATATTGACAGTAACTACCGTTCCATTAACGCTGTCTTCCGCCACAGATTCAATATTTCCTCCAAAGGATGCAACCACTTCCTGATTGACATCGGCTTTGATCAGCATCGCCGGATTACATTTGTACTGGTCCAGTGTTTCAAAATAAATTGTCTTGTCTGCAGAAAAAGGTTTCAGAACGTCGCCTTCCACCGGCCATACCATTTCCGCTTCCTCGCCAAATGTTTCCGCCACGGAAGCATTGGCTTCCTGGGTTTTTTCAGCGGTTTCTCCGGCCTTTGTTTCGCTTTCTCCCATTTTTGCTCCGGTTGCTGTGGTTTCTTCAATACTTTCTCCAAAGACCTCCGGCACATTTTCTGCTTCACGGAACTGAGCCGCGTTCTCTGCTGCCAGTTTGTCTTTCATTCCTGACCGGTATCCGGCAACCCCTGAAATACAGAGCACAACAACCAATGCCACAGTCAGGATAACGTAAAATCCATTTTTCTTCCAATAATTTTTCATGTTTTCTTTCACCTGTTATCACCTCGTAGCTATAGTTTGACCAAAATGTACCGCTTTATACACTGGTTCCCGGAAAATACCAGGAAATAATTTCTTTCCAGTTTTTTCCTTCCCCAGCCATCGCATTGGCCCCGTAAATACTCAGGCCAACGCCGTGGCCACGGCCATAACAGGTGAATTCAATACCGTCATTTTTGATCACATAGTCAAAACAGGCCGAAGGCAGGCCCAGCCGGCATCGAAAATCCTCACCGGAATATATTTGTCCACCAATTTGAATTTGCTTCACATAGCCGCTGCTGTCTTTTTCCACAATCTGCACCATGCCTTCAGATAACTGTTCCCACTGGGTTTTGGTACCATCCACAGCGCTTAAAGCCTCCACGATACGTTTTCTATGTAAAAACAGCCGTTCCATATAGTCTTCCGAGGCTTTATCCCAGATACTTTCCACACGGGTAAGGTAAGGAATCTCACCGCCCCAGACGTCTGAAAAATTACGACTCCATCCATTGCCAAGGGCATAAAATAAGGGCAGTATCGGTTCTCCGTCCCAGAGTATTTTACACCCTTCCGTTTCCGCTACTGCCTTTCTCAGTTTTTCTTCATCCATTCCTTTTGCCAGCCGTTCCCTGGCCGACAGCCAGGGCTGACCCATCCACTGACTGTCCAGAATTTTTCCTTCACGATTCATATATGCGGCATAGGTCCTCAAAATAACCGCCATCGTTTTCATCGTTTCCTCATGAGTATCCGGTGCAAGAAGGGCTGCCATAACGCCCACTGCATATTCATCAAAACCGATAACCCTGTCCATGCCGTATTCTTTCATATGAATAGTTAAGCCTTCGGCAGACTGTTCCCAGTTCACCGAAGGCTTATACTTCTGATAAATCTGCGTCCCTGTAAAAGGAAGGACAAGCAGACACCCTATAAAAAGCCATCTGAGCCGCACCCGCATCCTCCGGTTCACGACCTTTCTATGGTCTCCTTATAAGAATATTCACCGAAACCTAAAAGGTTCCAAAAATTATTTTGCGAGAGCTAATGTATCTCTTGCGATCATTAATTCTTCGTTTGTTGGAATAACAAATACTTTAACTTTGGAATCTGCTGTAGAAATCTGGATTTCTTCGCCACGCTGTCCGTTAGCTTCTGCATCTACGGTGATACCAAGGTATCCAAGGTAGTTACAGATACCCTGACGCATAGAACCGCTGTTTTCACCAACACCGGCTGTAAATACGATGTTGTCTACGCCGTTCATCGCTGCAACATAGCTTCCGATGATTTTAGCAACCTGGTACATAAATGTTTCCAGAGCTTTTTCACAACGGTCATTGCCTTCTTTAGCACCGTCTTCGATGTCACGGAAGTCGCTGCTTACGCCGCTGATACCAAGCACACCGGATTTTTTGTTCAGAACGTCGGTTACCTGATGAATATCCAGATTGTTCTTTCCAGCATAGTATTCAAGGATCGCAGGGTCGATATCACCACAACGTGTTCCCATCAGGAGACCTGCCAGAGGTGTGAAGCCCATGCTTGTATCTACAGATTTGCCCTGATCTACAGCACAGATACTGGAACCGTTTCCTAAGTGGCAAACGATGGTTTTCATATCTTCCGGTTTCTTTCCAAGGATTTCAGCCACACGTTTGGAAACGTAGCTGTGGGATGTTCCGTGGAAACCGTAACGACGGATTTTGTCTTCTGTGTATGCTTCGTATGGCAGACCGTATAAGTATGCTTTTGGAGGCATTGTCTGATGGAAAGCTGTATCAAATACAGCAACATTTGGTACGCCCGGCATTAATTCTTTACATACTTTGATACCGATTAAGTTTGCAGGATTGTGTAATGGTGCAAGTTCATTACATTCTTCGATAGCTTTCATAACTTCTTCATCGACTAATACAGAAGAAGCGAATTTTTCACCGCCGTGTACAACACGATGTCCAACTGCATTGATTTCAGATAAGGATTTAACAACACCGTTTGTTTCGTCTGTCAGACAGTCCAGAACTAATTTGATGGCTTCTGTATGACCTGGCATCGGAGATTCGATAGTGATCTTTTCTTTTCCAGCCGGTGTATAAACGATTCTGCTGCCATCAATACCGATACGTTCGCAGAGACCTTTTCCCATGACTGCTTCTGTATCAGATTCGATTAACTGGAACTTTAATGAAGAGCTTCCACAGTTGATTACTAAAATATTCATTATTTTATATCCTCCCATAAAATTATACCCCTATTTTAACATATTTTTTCCAACTGACCAGACCATTTATGGTATAATTTTCAAAAAGGAGGTTATGTCTTGAAAAAAATGCAAATAATCATCTTCGTTCTGGCCCTCATCTGCTTTCTTGGCAGCGCCGGATACCTTGGAAAATACTTTCTGGAACGCCACGCTTCGAAACAGAACATGGATGATGTCAAATCTTTACTGGTACAGGAGACCGGAATTTCCGAAACAGAAACCGATGAAAATGATATTCTGATCAAATACAGTCAGCTTCATAAAGAAAATCCGGACTTTGCCGGATGGATCCAGATACCGGATACAACCATTGACTATCCGGTCATGTATGTCAAAGATGATAACGAAACCTATCTTTACGCCAACTTTAAAAAAGAATATGATGCGGGCGGCACCCCCTTCATCGATGGTTACTGCTCTCTGGATCCTGTCAGCGACTGTCTGATCATTTACGGTCATCATATGAACGACCACAGCATGTTCCAGCCGCTGATGAATTATAAAGAAAAAGATTTTTATAATTCTCACAAAACCATCCGATTTGACACACTCAAAGAAACCGGAACCTACACTGTAATTTCCGTCATTTCTACCCGGGCTCTGTCTGAGGATGAAGAAGGGTTCCGTTATTACGGACATATTAATTTTACGGATGAAACAGACTTTAACGATTACATGAACAATATCCGGCAGGTTCAGCTTTATGATACCGGAGAAACAGCCGCCTTCGGTGATAAACTGATCATCCTGTCTACCTGCGAATACAGCCAGGAAGACGGACGGCTGGCTGTGATTGCAAAAAAGGTGGATTAAACTATGGGACTATTTGAACTTATTTTTATTTCCGTCGGCCTTGCCATGGATGCCTTTGCGGTCTCAATCTGCAAAGGGTTAAATATGCGGCGGATGAACAACCGGCATGCCGGAATTATTGCTCTGTTTTTTGGAGGTTTTCAGGCGCTGATGCCTTTTTTCGGCTGGATTCTCGGAAAACAGTTTGAACGCTACATAACAAGCATCGATCACTGGATTGCTTTTATTCTTCTGGCTGTCATCGGAGCAAACATGATCCATGAAGCCTTCTGTGAAGAGGATGAAGCGGACACGAATAACGGCGGACACCTTGACCTGAAAGAATTACTCATGCTTGCCATTGCCACCAGTATTGATGCGCTGGCTGTCGGCATCACCTTTGCCTTCCTTCAGGTAAATATTCTTCCTGCCGTTTCCCTCATCGGAATCATCACCTTCATTATCGCCTTCGCCGGTGTCCATATCGGTCACCAGTTTGGAAGCCGGTATGAAAAAAAGGCGGAAATTGCCGGAGGTATCATTTTAATCCTTATCGGACTGAAAATTCTTCTTGAACACCTGGGCGTTTTCTAAATTTCAGATTCCCCCCGCAACAATATTTTACTACAAAAAAACCCTGAAGCTTTATTTCTCCGGTTCTTCGGCAGAAACAAAAGTTTCAGGGTTTTCTGAATGATTTATTCGGATAGTTCTTCTTCAATAACCTCACCGTTTTCTCCCTCATGATGAAAAGGGATAAAAAGGAACCGGCGAATCGCAAAAAGAATTCCAATACACAAAATGCCGATAAGCATCTCCCACATTTCCAGATGATATACGATCAGATGTCTGGAAATAGCAAAAATTAATACTTCAACCACGTTGTCCGGCGTATGCTTCACAAGCATTTTTACAAATTCTACACCAACAACCAACGCAAGTGCATTCTGAAGAAACTCGCTGAAAGCATCTGCCTGCTCAAAATATCCGGGAACCAGAGCTTCCATAATCAGCTTTATGGCCAAAACAACAATCACAATATGAATAATTGCCGCAAAAAAGGTTTCAATATATGTTGCCAGTCTGTAAATTTTTTTCTGTATGTTATTTATCATATGTCACCTCTTAAATTTTTTAATTTGGCGTAAACCCAATACCTTCTGCAATCTCCTGCACCTCAAACAGCTCATCGACGATCCGTTCATAATCTTTCAGTTTCTGAGCTTTTCTGATCTTCTTCCCATACTTTTTGGAATCTGAAAAAATGCAGATCATATAATTCCAAAGCTCCTTCATCTTATATAAAAGATTTATTTCTCCGTAAAGCATGCTGCCATAATCCTCATATATCCGGTCATGGAACCGGCGAAGTACCGTCTTGTCCACAACGGTTGTTTCATTATACAGGATATCCAGCAGCGCCGGATTGGCAACAAGCCCCCGTCCGATCATCATGCAGTCCGTTTCCGGAAATTTTTTCAGAAACTCATGATAATCTTTTCCCGTAAAAATATTTCCATTATAGCATACCGGACACCGACTCTTTTCCACGCCCAGACGGAAGGCT
This sequence comes from Frisingicoccus sp., assembly GCA_048357495.1. Lineage (GTDB taxonomy): Bacteria > Bacillota > Clostridia > Lachnospirales > Lachnospiraceae > Frisingicoccus. The sequence goes on along the minus strand of DBGCEW010000020.1, from coordinate 11,891 downwards.
TCAAGATTCGGAAGCCCCTTATAATAATCCTCCCGTGTCCTCGGATGAATAATCAATTCCTCCAGCGGATACTGATTGTAAATGTCCAGCAGGGCATCAAATTCTTCCCAGCTCTCTTTTCCAAGACGTGTTTTAATCGAAATTTTCATTTCCGCCCTGCTGTAAATCTCATCCAGAAAAGCATCCAGTTTATCCCGGAATGCAAGGAAACCGGAACCCCGGCCCTTAGCCACCACGGTTCCTGACGGGCACCCCAGGTTCAGATTAATTTCTGTATACCCCATCTCTCTCAATTGCTTTTCTGTATAAATAAATTCATCCGCCCGGTTCGTTAATATCTGGGGAACAACGGCCGGGCCATGATTATTTTCAGGAAGTACATCCTTCAGCGCCTTCGATTTTAAGGAACTGTTCAGTCCCGGCGTAATAAATGGTGTAAAGTATTTATCCGCCGGATGAAAATAATCATAATGGGCATTCCGGAATACATAACCTGTAATTCCTTCCAAAGGCGCCAAATAAAACTTCATGTTTAAATTCCTTTCATCAGATTAATTTCTTCTTCATCCATTTGCCCTGACAATAACGGAAAAAGTTCACGATAAAACCTGCAAACCATCCGAAAGGCATGGAATACCAAACCGATGCAATCCCCAAAAGACCATTGAGGCCATAGGCACAGGCAACTCTTGCAACTAAATTGGCAACGCTGGCAATTAAAAACCATACCAAATCACCGGAACCCCGCAAAACAGAACCCGTGACCATCAGAAGCCCAAGCATAAAGTAGGTCATGCTTACAATACGAAGATATTCCATTCCGGTCTGCATCGCAACACTGCCGCTGCCATTTTCAAGGAACACGCCGAGGAAGGTCTCGCCAAACATCTGTATGATAATAAACACCACCAGGTTCATCAGAAAAATCATCGGATAGCTGGCCCGGTATCCTTCCCGCACCCGCTCCTGCTTCATGGCTCCGATATTCTGTGCAGTAAAGGTGGACATGGCATTTCCCACAGCCTGCATCGGCATAATCGCCACTGAATCAATCTTAAGCGCCGCCGAATAACCGGCAACAACGGACGAACCATAAGGATTGATCACGGCCTGAACCATCAGCATACTCACGGATACGATGGACTGCTGTACAATCGACGGCACTGCGATTTTCACCATCAGTTTCAGCAGTTTCAGACTATACCACCGATTTCCCTGTTTCCTTTCCTCCTCCGGATTTTCTTTCATTTTCCGAAGCCTGTACATCAGCAGGATAAAGGAGAGGGCTGCCGCAATACCCTGGGCGATTAACGTCGCCAATGCAACACCGGCAACCCCCATGTGAAATTGAATCACAAACCACAGATCCAGACCGATATTCGTCAAAGAAGAAAAGATCAGAAATCCCAGAGGGGTTCTGGAATCGCCAAGGGCATTAAAAACCGCCGATAACGCATTATACATAAACAGAAAAGGAATACTTAAAAAATAAATTCCCAGATATGTACTGGCATCTCCGAAAATATTTTCCGGAGTCTTCAGCAGATGAAGCAGCCCGTTCTTAATACAGAGTCCGATCAGTGCCCAGATAAAGCTCACGGCCAAAAACGAAATCAGTGCGGTGGAAATGGCTCTTTTCATCTCATGAATCCGTTTCGCTCCAAAGAGCTGGGAAATAATCACCGAAGCTCCCATGGCCGCACCGATGGCAACGGCAATAAAAAGCATTGTAACGGCAAAGGAGGCGCCGACAGCCGCAAGGGCTTCCTCTCCCACAAAATGCCCTACAATGATCGAATCCACCAAACTATAAAATTGCTGGAATAAATTCCCCAAAATCATAGGAACTGCGAAGACAAACAAGGTCTTCGCCGGTTTCCCAATTGTCATATCCTGTTTCATATCAAAAATCAAAGGTATCCGGTGACGGGCCAAAACGCTGGTCTTTATTCAGACCATCCATTCTGGCCATATCCTCCGGCATCAGTTCAAAATCAAAAATTTTACTGTTCTCTATAATACGTTCCCGGTGTACCGACTTCGGAATCACAATGATTCCGTTCTGTAACTCCCACCGCAGAATCACCTGCGCCGGTGTCCGTCCATACTTCGCTGCCAGCTCTTTAATCGCAGCATCCTCAAAAACCTTTGCTCTGCCAAGGGGTGCCCAGGCAGTCACCTGAATTCCTGTTTTCCGGCAGAAGCTCCGCAGAGGCTTCTGGCTCAGATAAGGATGGCATTCAATCTGGTTCACCACCGGAACCCTTTCAGAATGTGCCATCAAATCCATAAGATGATGCATCTGAAAGTTGCTGACGCCGATGGATTTTGCCTGTCCCTTTTTATTCAGCTCCTCCAGAATATGCCACGATGGCAGATAACTATCCGCCACCGGCCAGTGAAGCAGGTACAGGTCCACATAATCCATCTGTAATCTTTCCAGACTCTTCTCAAAAGCTTCTCTTTGAACGCCGGCACGCATATCGTCATTCCAGAGCTTTGTTGTCACAAAAATCTCCGATCTCGGAATACCGCTCTCACGAATGGCCTGACCGACTTCCGCCTCATTCCCATAAACCGAAGCCACGTCAATATGCCGGTACCCGGCCTCCAGTCCGTCCAGAACGGCCTGTTTTGTATTTTCTCCGCTTTTATACACACCGAGACCCAGCACAGGCATCTCCACTCCGTTATTCAACTGCAGACTCTTATTCAGACTCATCCTACGCCTCCATTATTCATCAATTTCAATCTGTAAAGCTTTCATGGCCTCCAAAGCATAGCGATGGGCTTCCGGTGTCGTTCCTGCACAGCAGGAGGCATCCACCCGTACCGGTGTATTTGGCATTGCGGTCCGTATCAAAACCGCATTGGCCATCACACAGATATCTGTACATAAACCGACAACAATCACCTCTTCGATCGGTGCCATCCGGTCAATTCCCTGAAGGCATCCGGCCATCTGAATGGAACCAAAGGTTTCTTTATCAAATACCAGACTGCGGCTGGCGGTCTGCAGCTCCGCGATATCTTTCTGGAACTGCCACCCTTCCGTATCCCGCACGCAGTGAACCACCGGAAGATTTTTTCCTTCCAGGGTTTCCGGATAATCCTCATCATGGGTATCCCGTGTGTAAACCACCGTTCCGGAAAAATTCTTAATCTTATCAATCACCCGGGGCAGCACGGCCTGAGCCGCCGCACTGCCAAGACTGCCATCAATAAAATCCTTCTGCATATCCACAACCACTAAATATTTACTCATTTTTCTTTCCTCCACTCCTTATTCGACACTCTTCAGAGATTCAACCATATCAATCTTCTTTAACTTGAAATACATAACCACATTGACCAGCACCGCAAACAGACAGGTAAAAAGGATGGCATACAGGAAGCTCCACGGTTCAATATTTCTTCCGAACATGGTCATCTCCACTTCAACCGTCCGCACAACGAACAGATGCAGTATCTTACCAAGAATACAGCCGACAATCATACCGATAATCGTCAGTAAAATATTTTCCCTGTAAACATATGCGTTGATTTCCCCATCGTAAAATCCGAGAACCTTTAATGTGGCCAATTCCCGTTTACGCTCATTAATGTTGATATTATTCAGATTATAAAGAACAACAAAGGCGAGCATGCCTGCCGAAATAATCAGCACAATAATAACATCATCCAGCGTCGAGAGCATATCTTCCAGCTGGTCTTCGATATTATTTGTATAAGATACCGTCAATATGCCCTCATTTTTCAGAAGGGATTCTCCGACCTGCTCAATCTCCTCATAATGTTCTGCTTTCAAATCTATATAAATGCAGTTATTCTCTGCTTTTTCGCCGGTCAGGGATTCATAAAGCTGCGGCGCGATGTAAAGATAATGGGACAGATAATTTTCGCAGATATCCGTCACGGTCACCGTCACGGTCCGGTCATCCTCCAGGGTGAGTTCGATGGTGTCCCCTTTGGAAATTCCCATATCTCTGGCCGCTTTTTCCGTCAATACGGCGCTGTTTTCATCCAGATGATACTGCTTTTTGGATATCCGGTAATTGAAGGTCACAAACTCATCAAGCTTTTCCAGGGTTGACGGCACATAGAGATACACCTCTTTCTCCCCATTACCGCCGGAAATATCCGTCAGCTGCATATAGCCGTCCATAAAACCGCTGATCCGGCTGTCCTTTTCAAGTTCTCCATCCATGGCCGCCTTTTCTTCTTCCCCAAGTCCTTCATCCACAATAGCCATAATATCATATATCTGAATCCGGTTATACTGGTATTTTGCAATATCCATAATCGAATCCTTCAATCCGTAGCCAACCAGCATCAGGGCCATACAGCCGCCAATACCGAAAACAGTCATAAAGAACCGCTTTTTATAACGCATGAGATTCCGTATGGTAGACTTCCAGGTAAAGCCCAGATTTGTCCAGATCACCGGAATCCGTTCAAGAAATACCCGTTTTCCTGCCTTCGGAGCTTCCGGACGCATCAGTTCCGCCGGCTGTCCTCCCAGCTCACGGTAACACGCGCTGAAGGTTGCCAGCATGGTGCATGCAACTGCCGCCGCTGAAGCTGCCAGCGAATATCCCAGATGATATGGAATCACCACATCCGGTATATGTATGTACATAATCTTATAGGCCGACACAATAATATACGGGAATGCCTTTTGTCCCACTAAAACACCCACCAGCGAACCGCTGAGGGTCGCTGCCAGCGCATAACCGATATATTTTGAAGCAATTGAAAATTTACTGTAGCCCAGAGCTTTTAAGGTTCCGATCTGGGTCCGCTGCTCCTCGACCATACGGGTCATGGTTGTCAGGCTGACCAGAGCCGCTACCATAAAAAAGAGAATCGGAAATACTTCGCCAATGGCCCGCATCCGGTCCGCATTATCCGAATAGCCGCTGTAATCCGAATAGCTGTCTCTGTCATTCACATACCACTTCGGTTTATCAATGCCTTCAATCTCATTTCTCGCATCCAGTATCTTAATCTCCGCATCGGAAATTTTTTCTTCGGCTTCTTTCTTTCCCTTTTCGTATTCTTCCCAGCCATCGGCCAGTTTCTGTTCATTTTCCGCAATCGTGCCATAGGCCTCGGCAATCTGCGCCTCACCACTCTGTATCTGATCCCATCCGCTGGCGTAGGCCTCTTCACCGCTGATCAGTTTATCATAAGAATCCGTCAACACGGCCTGTCCGGCTTCAAACTGTGCTTTCTGTTTTTCCAGCTCGGCCCTGCCTGCCTCAAGCTGTTGTCTGGCGGATGCCATCGCCTCTTTTTTAGATGCCAATTCTGTCTTTCCGGCTTCCAGAGCCTCACGTCCTGCCTGAATATCGCCTTCCATGGCGATAACAGCCTCAGCCTGAGGGCGCATAGCTTCCATGGCATCTAATTGAACTTTTGACGCCTCAAGCTGTGCTGACACTTCGGAAATCCTGCCCCGGAGTATTTCCGCCTGGGCAATCTGTTCCGGTGTTGCACCGCCGGACCCAATTAAAGCATCCAATGCTCCAAGCTGGTTTTGCATCGTTTCCAGGCCGGACATCCCCGCCTGATACTGCTGCCATCCTTCCTCCAGGCCGCCGATCAGGGCTTTCGCATCCGCAAGTCCCTGTTCCGCCGCAGCCACTTCGGCTTCCTTCGAAATCAATTCCGCCTCGGCTTCGGCCAGCTGCTTCTCGCCTTCCGAAAGGCTGGCTTCATTTTCTGCCAGTTCCGCTTCCGCTGCCTCAAGTTTACTCTTGCCTTCCCCGGCCTGAGCCACGCCGTCATGATACTGGCTCCATCCCGAATCCAGAGTGTCCCGGCTGGCATAAAGCTGATCCTTTGCCTCCTGGAGATCCTTCTCCGAAGCCGACAGTTCTGCCTTGCCTTCGGCCAGCTTCACTTCGCCGTCCTCTAACTCTGCTTCGGCTTCAGCAAGCTCGGATTCCGCTTCGGCTTTCGCTTCGGCCAGCTCAGATTCCGCCTCTGAAAGCTCGCCGTCCGCCTCATCCATAATTTCCGCATAACGGATATCACAGCGTTCATCCGCAATATTTTCAATCTTTTCTTTCACAGAATCCACAATGGCTGTATAGTCCTCTGTAAATGCCGTCTCCGCCTTTGCCCCTGCTACAGTTACCCAGGCCTGGGAATACACCTCCTGGCTGAAGCTTTCATCGGTGACATAGACGAACATATTGATTTCACCGCTGCCCACATTGGTGCTTCCCCGGTCAAAGGATATGTACATCGGACTGGAACAGGTTCCGACAACCGTAAAGGTATCCATGGCCAGCGTATCTGAAAGTTCCTTGTCATTTCCCGAATGTACGCTCATCGTATCGCCGACCTTAATCCCGTACACTTCCGCCATATCCACATCAATGATACACTCTCCGGCCTTTTCCGGAAGACGTCCTTCGGTCACATCCACCCGGTTCAAAGTTTCCGGCAGGGATTCCATATGCACAACCCGCTCATTATCACCCATCACTGACAGCACATCCGTCATGTAGCCCGGCTCCACCTTTTCAACACCTTCCACGGCCTGAATGGCTTCAATGTCACCGTCTGTCAGTCCCAGAGAACTGAGCACCTTCAAATCCATCATATCTCTGGCATCAAAATAAGCATCTCCCGAATAACGCATATCCGGTTCCGATGCACGGATACCGGAAAAAAAAGCGACGCCCAGAGCGACAATAAAAAATATCGATAAAAACCGATTGAGACTTGTCCGGATCTCCATTCGAAAATCCTTCATCAATGCCTTTTTTCTCATAAGCGATCCCCTACCATTCAATGGTTTCTACAGACACCGGATTTTCATTCACTGTCATCGAGGAAACCTTGCCATTCTTAATCTTAATAACTCTGTCCGCCATCGGCGCGATGGCCTGATTATGGGTAATGACGATGACCGTCATCCCCCGTTCCCGGCACATGTCCTGCAAAAGCTTTAAAATCGCTTTTCCTGTGTTATAATCCAGTGCGCCGGTAGGCTCGTCACACAAAAGAAGCTTCGGGTTCTTCGCCAGCGCTCTTGCAATAGACACCCGCTGCTGTTCCCCACCGGAAAGCTGGGCCGGAAAATTCTTCATCCTTCCCTCAAGACCCACATCGACCAGAACTCTTTTCGCCGGCAGCGGATCCCTGCAAATCTGTAATGCCAGTTCTACGTTTTCCAGAGCTGTCAGATTTGTAATCAAATTATAGAACTGAAAAACAAATCCGATATCATCCCTACGGTAAGCCGTCAATTCCCTGGAATTATAAGATGAAATATCCTTTCCGTCCACAATAATCGAACCGCCGGTCACCGTATCCATGCCGCCGAGAACATTTAATACTGTTGTTTTTCCCGCACCACTCGGTCCGACGATCACGACAAATTCACCCTTCATAATCTCAAAATTTATACCATCCGCCGCACGGATTTCTACTTCTCCCATATGGTAAACCTTTGTTACATCTTCCAGTTTAACATAAGCTTCCATGCATTCGCCTCCTGACCTCTTTAATATTATAATTATAAAGCCTTCAATTAGATATTTCAACCAAGGCCAGGCATTTCATAAAAACTTTAGATATTTATGCCGACATCACTGTTCCCCATTGTATGCATAAAAAATCACCCGTCTGCCAGGAAAAGTTTTCTCGCAACTTTTCCTGACAAACGGGTGATTGCATCTTATTTCGCTTCCAGTCCGCGAACTTTCATATAGGCTTTAATGGCCTCAACACAGCCCTCAAAGCCAAGTTTACTGCTGTCCAGACATAAATCATAATTCCGGGCGTCATACCATTCCTGTCCGGTATAGTATTTGTAATAATCTCCCCGGTATTTATCTCTTTTCTGTATATATTTACGCATTTCATCTTCCGTCTTCGTAAATTTCTTCATTGCCTGTTCCAGACAGAAATCAAAAGGCGCATGGACAAAAACGCTGACCACATTGTCATGGTCCCTCAACACATAATCAGCACAGCGGCCGATGGCCACATAGGACTCCTCCTCAGCCAGCTCTTTTAATATCTTGGCCTGATAATTAAATAAATTATCATTGGATGCGAAATCATCGCTGTCCGGCGGAAGCACCTGTCCCGTGTAAACCTTTTTGGTGATCCGATATAACAGGCTCGTTTTCAGATGTTCATCGGCGGCCCCGAACAGACGCTCATTAATACCGCTGGCATCCGAAGCCATCCGGAGAATTTCCCGGTTATAGCACTGAATTCCAAGATCATCGGCCAGCATCTTGCCAACCGTTTTACCGCCGCTGCCATATTGCCGTGCAATTGTAATCACTGTATGACTCACTTGAATCTCTCCTTTATTCTCCAAGATAGGCCTTCTTTACCGATTCATCATTCATCAGTTCATCGGCTTTACCCTCCAGCACAATCTTCCCTGTTTCCAGTACATAAGCTCTGTCCGCAATACTGAGGGCTTTTTTCGCATTCTGCTCTACAAGAAGCACGGTTGTGCCGCTGGCGCTGACCTCTTTGATAATATCAAAAATTTCATTTACAAAAATCGGAGACAGTCCCATCGACGGCTCATCCATAAGAATAATCTTCGGATGGGACATCAGGGCGCGTCCCATCGCCAGCATCTGCTGCTCACCGCCGCTCAGTGTTCCCGCCATCTGATTCTTACGCTCTTCAAGACGCGGGAAACGTTTGTAAACCATCTTCAGTGTCTCTTCGATTTCATTTTTATCCTTCCGTGTATATGCGCCGAGTTTCAGATTCTCCAGAACCGTTAAATCGGAAAATACTCTTCGTCCTTCCGGAACATGGGCCATACCCAAAGACACAATCTTATGCCCCGGCATCTTTGTGATATCCCTGCCTTCAAACTCTACCGTTCCGTTCTTCGACTCAACCAGTCCTGTAACGGTATGGAGAATTGTCGTTTTTCCCGCACCGTTCGCACCGATCAGCGCAATAACTTCCCCTTCATTGACTTCAAAGGAAAGTCCCTTAATGGCCTGAATAACACCGTAATACACCTGTAAATCTGTAACTTTTAACATCGCCATTCGTATCGCCTCCTATGCACCAAGATAGGCTGTGATTACCTTTGGATCATTCAAAACCTTCGATGGCTCGCCATGCGCAAGCTCCGTACCGAAGTTCAGAACATACAGATATTCACAAATGCCGGATACCAGTTTCATATCATGTTCAATCAGAAGAATGGTAATATTAAATTTCTTTCGGATTAACTGAATGGTATCCATGAGTTCACGGGTTTCATTCGGATTCATACCGGCTGCCGGCTCATCCAGAAGCAAAAGCTTCGGTTCTGTGGCCAGCGCCCGGGCAATTTCCAGTTTTCTCTGTTTACCATAAGGTAAATTCGATGCCAGCGCATCGGCATGTCCGTCCAGATCAAATACCTTCAGTATCTCAAGGGCCTTTTCATCCATCTCTTTTTCTTTTTTCCGGTAAGAGCCCAGATGAAAAAAGCTTTCTGCAAGGCTGTACTCGACATGATTGTGAAGCGCTGTTTTAACATTATCCAGCACTGTCATCTTTGAAAAAAGACGGATATTCTGGAAAGTTCTCGCAATACCCGCTTTACAGATTTCTGTTGCCGTCTTTCCGACAAGATTTTCGCCGTCCAGCATAATAATCCCTTCACTCGGAGTATAGACACCGGTCAGCAGATTAAATGCCGTTGTTTTTCCCGCACCGTTTGGTCCGATGAGGCCGACAAGGCTTCCCTGCTCAATGCTCATATCCAGTTCATCCACCGCACGGAGACCGCCGAAGGAAATACCAAGGTTTTTAACTTCCAACAAAGCCATCCTTATTCGCCCTCCTTCTGAATACTCATCGCTTTTTTCAGATTCCGTTTTTCAATAATCGACATCCGGAACTTTGAATTGTTAAACAGCATCATTGCGATCAGCACGATCGCATATAACAGCATACGGAAATCCGCAGCGCCGCGGAGAACTTCCGGAAGGGCTGTCAGTATAACGGCTGCAATCACTGCGCCTTTAATATTTCCCATACCGCCGAGAACAACCATAACAAGAATCTCTATCGATTTATTATAGTCAAAATTCACCGGTTTCAGAATACCTACATTATGGGCATAAAACACACCGGCCATTCCGGCAAAAAATCCGGAAATGACAAAGGCCATTGTTTTAAACTTCGTCACCTTGATACCAACGGCTTCTGCCGCAATCGCATTATCCCGCACCGCACAGATTGCCCGTCCGTGTCTGGATCTGACCAGATTGGCGATCACAACAATGGTCAGCAGGACGAAAATATACACCAGGGTAAAATTCTTATAGTTACTGTAAGCACCAATACCTGTCAGTCCCTTAGCGCCTCCGGTAAATCCAAGGGCATTGATCACCGATTTAATAATCTCACCAAAACCCAGTGTCACAATTGCCAGATAATCGCCCTTCAGACGAAGTACCGGAAGACCGATGATCAGACTGAATATGGCTGCAAAAATACCGCCGACCATAAGGCCGATGACCAGTTCAACCACTGGCGGAAGATTTAAAGCATTGGTCGTCAGCGCACCCGCATAAGCGCCGATGGACATAAATCCCGCATGTCCCAGAGTCAGCTCACCTAAAAAGCCGACAAGCAGACAGAGGGATACTGCCAGAATGACATTGATACAACAGGGAATAATGATCGACATCGCCTGACGTCCGAGAATTCCGCCGTTGATCAAAACCATAACAACAATGTACACAAGTACAGCCGCAGCAATATTCAAAATCATATTTTTATCTATTCGCTTATTCATAGCTGCCACCTACACTTTCTCTGCTTTCATCTTGCCAAGTAAACCGGATGGTTTCACCAGCAGGACGATAACAAGTACGCCAAAAACGATGGCATCCGCAAGCTGTGTGGAAATATAAGCCTTGGATATACTCTCAATAATTCCAAGAACTACACCGCCAAGCATCGCCCCCGGAATGCTGCCAATGCCGCCCAGAACGGCTGCCACAAAGGCCTTAATCCCCGGCAGGGCTCCCAGTGTCGGAGACAGGGATTCATACTGACAGATAAATAAAATACCCGCAACCGCTGCCAGGGCTGAACCGATGGCAAAGGTCATGGAAATCGTTTTATTGACGTTAATTCCCATCAGGGCTGCTGCTCCCTTATCCTCAGACACGGCCCGCATCGCACTTCCTGCCCGGGTTTTATTAATAAACCATGTCAGAATCACCATGGCGATCACTGTAACGATAAAGGTTACAATGGTAATCCCCGAAATATGTATACCTCCGATTTTAAACGAAGGTACTTTAATAACCGAACCAAAAGGAATCGGCGTTGCTTTAAAAATAAGCAATGCAACATTCTGCAAAAAATAGCTGACACCAATCGCCGTAATCAATACCGCCAGAGACGGCGCGTTACGCAATGGTTTGTATGCAATTCTCTCCACCGTGATACCAAGAACTGCACATACGATGATGGTTAATATAATGGCTACAGGTACCGGAAGTCCCAGCAGCGCAGTAAATACATAAAGAGAATATGCGCCTACCATAATAATATCCCCGTGGGCAAAGTTAATCATCTTTGCAATACCATAAACCATGGTATATCCCAGGGCAATCAGGGCATAGATGCTTCCTGTTCTCAGTCCATTAATCAACTGTTCCAAAATACTATTAACCAGACTCATCACCCTCCACCTTTCTATATTTTATTTCTATATCTTAATATAATCAGTCCGGGCTTGCAAGGATTTAAGAATAAAAAGACGTTTTTTTGTCGCCGGCATATAAAAAAGCAGCGACTCCACCCCATAAATGGGACTTCATCGCCGCCTTTTCATGTCCACGACTCTGATTACTCAAAAATCGGATTATTCGTATAAAGTATAT
>DBGCEW010000019.1:0-6213 GCA_048357495.1 Frisingicoccus sp. | reverse complement strand
TACATAAGTACCGGAGAACCCATGGATAAAGCAGGAAGTTACGGTATTCAGGGACTTGGAGCTGTGCTTGTCCGGGAAATCCATGGGGACTATAATAATGTCGTGGGACTTCCGGTGGCCGGAATCTGGCAGAGACTGAGTGGGGATGAAAACATGAAAAAGTTTTTGAAAGTGGATAAAGAATGATTGCATCCCATGAATAGTCGTGCTAAAATAGTATAGTTAAGTCAAATTTTGTAAGTAAGGGGCTTTTTATGTCAAATCATGATATTGTGGATGAAGGGTTTCATCAGTTCGTTCAACAATTTCATACAGAAGAACAGAAGGTGCTGCTGGCTTTTTACCGGGAACTGGTCGGAAAACGAAAGATACCCTACAAGATTAAAGACCGGAATTTTTCGGTGGATATCCGGATGTGTCAGGGATTTTCCGTGGATGTGGAGTTTCAGGATGTTTTGATTGAAGACGGAAGACATCCAAAAGAAATTCTGATGGACAGTCTGAGAGGGGAACGGCTGGAGAATGGCAGGTATCGACTGAGCTTTATGAACCGTCTGGCACCTCTGGGAGAAAATCAGGCACCCAAAGAAAGTTCTTTTTCCTTCGCGTCAATCCGCGGCGGTGTCCGGCTTTGGGATTATAATGTACATACGATAAAACTTGAGCGGGGTTCAAAAGGGCTGCCATGGAATCTTATTTATGAAACGCTTCAGGCCATTGTTCAGAAACAGCAGGTTTTTGGAATCGGCTATTTGAATACCCATGAGCGGAAAGCCGTTGAGATTTTTAAATTTATGGGTCCATATCTGGAACTGTACCTGCTGCCAACGACGAAAATTGGCTTTGGCAGATCGACAGTCCTGTATGATTTTAACCGGGTGGACTGTCAGTTTGATGATCAGACATGTCAGGATGCGGAGCACTTTTTTGAAGGGCTGGGACTGCGCCGGCTTGCAACAACTTTTGCAAAAGAGGGATGCGGCAGCAAGGCATTTATTCAGGAGCTGCTTTATACGATGAGTTCTCTGAAGGGAAATATCATTTATAAAAATCTGGAAGCGCTGATCCAGGCCTGTGGTAAAGGGCATCAGGGTCTGAATGAATCCGATGCGGATATGAATCTTTTCAGAACCTATATTCGGGAAAAGGTAAATAAAGTTTTTTTAGACAGAGGGTGGAAAGGAAATTATCCTTCCTATATGACGGTGACGGCACCCGAATTTCTGGAAGTTTCCAGTGTCTATAAAAAGCAGTATACCTATCTCAATGAGAAGATTAAGTTTCTCTATTTTGATTTTATTGAAAGTATTGTGGATAACCAGTACTGCATCATACCGTTAACGGGGATGATTCTTCCGAAAAACAGAAATATTGACTATCGGAAGTGTAAAAGTACCGATTGCTTTTTTATTGACGGAGGCAGACGGCGAGGGGAAGTTTTCGAGGATCTGACTTTTAAGGCGGGGATGACCCGTAAGGAAATCCGGGAGAAAATTGAACAATTAGCTCTGATTCTGGATTTGCAGCGCGGCAGGCTGTCCGATATGTGATACCCGGCTGTTCCTGGGAGCAGAACAGTGAACCAATAAAAACCTGCTTGACATCTCATGCGAAAAGGATTATTATAAACATAAATTAAATATGAACTTCAGGGCAGGGTGAAATTCCCTACCGGTGGTAAAGCCCACGAGCCGAAAGGCTGATTCGGTGAAACTCCGAAGCCGACAGTATAGTCTGGATGAAAGAAGTAGATGACAAATAGTTTTGTTTGCTATGCTCTGGGATAGGTATATTCCGGAGCTTTTTATTTTTGGAAAAGGGAGTGTTCTCTTTTTTCGAAGATAAAAATGGCAGTAGGAATACTTTGTGAAAAACCGCAGCCCTGAGAAGGTCTGTGGTTTTTTATTGCATAGAAATACCGGAGAAAGAAGGCGTATCGGAGATGACGGAAAGTTATCCGGAAGAACAGGAAAAAACAGACAGGATGTATATGGAGCGGGCCCTCGCTCTGGCAGAGAAGGGACGCGGGACAACGACACCGAATCCGTTGGTGGGAGCAGTTATTGTAAGGGAAGGACGGATTATCGGTGAAGGTTATCATGTCCGTGCCGGCGAAGGTCATGCAGAAGTCAATGCGTTTAAAAATGCGACAGAAGATGTGGCCGGAGCAACGATGTATGTGACTTTGGAGCCATGTTCCCATTATGGAAAGACGCCGCCCTGTGCGGACAGGATTATTGAAAAGGGAATCGGCCGGGTAGTGGTCGCAGCGATGGACCCAAATCCACTGGTGGCAGGCCGGGGAATTCGTAAAATCAGGGAAGCCGGTATTCCGGTAACGATTGGGGTGATGGAGGAAGAATCCAGGAGGCTCAATGAAGTTTTTTTAAAATACATTGTGACCGGACAACCCTTTGTTCTGATGAAGGCAGCCATGTCATTGGATGGGAAGATTGCCACAGCCGGCGGGGAGTCCCAATGGATTTCCTGTGAAGCGTCCAGAGAAGAGGTTCATCATCTGCGTCATGAATATACAGGAATTATGGCGGGCATAGGAACGGTGCTGGCGGATGATCCCATGCTGAATTGCCGGGCAGTCGGAGGTAAACAGCCGAAGCGGATTATTGTAGACAGCCATCTGGCCATTCCGGAAGATTCAAAGCTGGTTCAGTCAGCGCAGGCGTATCCTCTGATTGTGGCGACACTGAGAGGAAACTGTCCCAAAAAGCAGGAACGCCTGAAGGCGAAGGGAGCAGAAATTTTGGAGCTTGAAGGGGATTTGGACGGTCATGTCGATTTAAAACAGTTAATGACAGTTCTGGGAGCTATGAAGATTGACAGTATTTTACTGGAAGGCGGAGGCAGACTGGCTGAAGGCGCATTAAAGGCAGAAATTGTTGATAAAGTGCAGTTTTATATCGCTCCCATGCTGATTGGGGGCAAAGATGCCAAAACACCTGTAGAGGGTGCGGGGATTGGGCGGCTGAGTCAGGCATGGAGGCTTTCAGATTGGATGGCGGAAAAAATCGGTAATGATCTTCGGATTACCGGATATATCACAGAAAGAAGGTGAGCGGATGTTCACAGGTATTATTGAGGAAACGGGGATGATCGAAGGCATTAAACACGGGGCAAAATCCTCGGTCTTAACGATTTCAGCAAATAAAATACTGGAGGGGACCCGGTTGGGAGACAGCATATGTACGAATGGTGTATGTTTGACGGTGACGAAGCTTGGAAGAAATACGTTTCAGGCCGATGTCATGGCTGAATCCCTTCGCCGGACGAATCTCGGAGATCTGAAAGCCGGAGACCGGGTAAATCTGGAAAGGGCGCTGAGACTTTCGGACCGGCTGGGCGGCCATATTGTCAGCGGCCATGTGGATGGGACCGGGCGGATTCAGTCATTTATCCGTGAGGACAATGCCGTATGGGTAACGATAGAAACCAAACCGGAAATTTTAAAATATATTATCGAGAAAGGCTCAATTACCATTGACGGAATCAGCCTGACAGTTGCGGCGGTTGACAATAAGGTTTTTAAGGTCTCGATTATTCCTCATACGGGGGAAGAAACCACACTGCTTAAAAAGAAGGCGGGGGACAGGGTGAATCTGGAAAATGATTTGATTGGAAAGTATGTGGAAAAACTTCTTCGTGGTGGCGGAGAAGAGGAAAAACCTGCAAAAAAAACAATCAGCGAAGATTATCTGAGAGAATACGGTTTTATTTAACATAAAGGAAAGAAGGACTAAAAAATGAGCGAAACATATACATTCAATACGATTGAAGAAATTTTAGAGGATTTAAAGGCCGGTAAGAATATTATTCTTATCGATGACGAAGACAGGGAAAATGAAGGCGATGTAATCTGTGCCGGAGAGTTTGCAACCCTTGAAAATGTTAATTTTATGGCGGCTCATGCCCGGGGGCTGATTTGTATGCCTATGTCAAAAGAATATGTGGACCGTCTGGAGCTTCATCCGATGTGTGTTCACAATACAGACAATCATGAGACCGCGTTTACGGTATCCATTGACCATGTGAGCACAACGACAGGTATTTCCGCCTATGAACGTTCGATTACAGCCATGAAAACGGTGGATGAAAATGCAAAGCCGGAAGACTTCCGGAGGCCGGGACATATGTTCCCATTGCTTGCCCGTGAAGGCGGCGTGATTGAGCGCCGCGGCCATACGGAGGCAACGGTGGATTTAATGAAAGCGGCCGGATTAAAACCGGTGGGACTCTGCTGCGAAATTATGAAAGAAGACGGTATGATGGCAAGGACACCGGATCTGCTTGAATTTGCCGAAAAGCATGGCCTTAAAGTCGGAACGGTGAAAGACCTGGTTCATTACAGAAAAACCCATGAAAAGTTTGTGGAGTGTGTGGCAAAGGCGAAAATGCCGACCCGTTATGGTTATTTTGAAATCTATGGCTATATTAATAAATTAAATGGTGAGCACCATGTGGCCCTTGTCAAAGGAGATATCTGGGATGGAAAACCGGTACTCTGCCGTGTGCATTCGGAATGTCTGACCGGAGACGCCCTTGGTTCCGGACGCTGTGACTGCGGACAGCAGTATGATGCGGCCATGAAGCGGATTGCCCAGGAGGGAAGAGGTGTGCTTCTTTATATGCGTCAGGAGGGACGGGGAATCGGTCTGATCAATAAAATCCGTGCCTATGAACTTCAGGACCAGGGATATGATACCATTGAGGCCAATATTAAGCTTGGATTTCCTGCGGATATGCGTGATTACACCATCGGTACACAGATTCTTGTGGATCTCGGAATTAAAGAAATGCGTTTGATGACAAATAATCCGGAAAAAGTCTATGGCCTGGACGGTTATGGCCTTTCTATCGTGGAACGTGTTCCGATTCAGATGGAGCTTGGGGCAGACGATGCATTTTACCTGAAGACAAAACAGGAAAAAATGGGACATTGGCTCACCTATAAATAAAAAAGATAAACAATTGAACAATTTTGTGATAAAATGGAGGATATCATTATGAAAACGATTGAAGGAAAACTTATTGCAGAGGGATTAAAAGTAGGGATTGTTGTTGCACGTTTCAACGAGTTTATTGGATCCAGGCTTCTGAGCGGTGCGGTAGACGGACTTGTACGCCATGGTATGGAAGAAGATGACATTGAAGTGGCATGGGTGCCGGGAGCTTTTGAAATTCCGGTGATGGCTCAGCGGATGGCTCAGAGTAAAAAGTATGATGCGATTATCTGTCTTGGCGCTGTCATCAAAGGCGCTACATCCCATTATGATTATGTATGTGCGGAAGTATCCAAAGGCGTTGCATCCGTATCGCTTCAGTTTGGACTTCCGGTAATGTTCGGGGTTCTGACAACAGATAACATTGAACAGGCCATTGAACGTGCCGGAACAAAGGCAGGGAATAAGGGCTATGATTGTGCGCTCAGTGCCATTGAGATGGCAAACATGTTCCGCCAGATATAAATCTGTAACAGGTATTCCTGGAAGGAATAAAAATGAAAAATATTAAGACAGTTATTTTTGACTACGATGGGACGATTCATAACGGTGCAAAAAATTATATCGATGCCTTTCGGCATGTCTATCATCAGATGACCATTGACGGGGCGGCACGGGAACAGAGCTTCACCGATGAAGAAATTACCCGGTGGCTCGGTTACAGCGCTCAGGAGATGTGGCATACATTTATGCCGGAACTTCCGGAGGATCAGCAGATGTTTTATTCAAAGCAGATCGGGAAGTTTATGTTTGAACGGGTGCGGAATAAAGAAGCCGTTCTCTATGAAGGTGCGGAAGAAACACTGAATTATCTCAGGGAAAAGGGGTATTATCTTCTTTACCTGAGCAACTGCGGTGCGGAATATATGAACATCCATACCGAGTGTTTTGGACTGGATCATTATTTTAGTCATATGTATTGCTCCGGAGATTATGATTTCAAGCCCAAATATGAGATTTTCAACAGGATTAAAGAACGGTATCCCGGGGAATATCTGATGGTGGGCGACCGGTTTCATGATATGGAAATAGCCCGGTACCATAAGGTGTATACTGCGGGCTGTGTGTATGGCTTTGGTTCTCTGGAAGAACTGGCGGAGGCCGATGTGTTGCTGGAGGACATTCGGGATTTGCAGCGACTGCTTTAAATGAAGAAAAGAGATCCGATATGAAAATAAATCGGCCATCCAAAGGAAAG
>DBGCEW010000018.1:0-12488 GCA_048357495.1 Frisingicoccus sp. | reverse complement strand
GGCTCTTTGCAATTCCTGCAACAACAGGTGCTGCACCGGTTCCTGTGCCGCCGCCCATACCGCAGGTAACAAATACCATGTCAGCGCCTTTGATCAGTTCTGTCAGTTCTTCAACGCTTTCCTCTGCTGCCTTTGCACCAACCTCAGGTTTTGCTCCGGCACCAAGGCCCTTTGTCAGTTTTTCACCAATCTGAACCAACTGATTTGCTTTACATAACTGTAAAGCCTGTCTATCTGTATTTACACCGATGAATTCCACACCGACAATATTCTCTTCAATCATTCGGTTTACTGCATTATTTCCGGCTCCGCCGACACCAATAACAAGTATTTTAGCTGCTGCATCCATTTCATTTGTTTTTATCTCAAGCAAGGTAGTTCCTCCTTTAATATTAATATCAATATTTTTTTAATCAACACTATCATCTTATATAATATAGTTTTTCTAAAAAATAATCAACAGTTTCTTTAATTTTCTTTTGTAAAAATTATAGAATTTTTTGTCGAATCATAGTTTTCCAGATGTAAAATACCAGAAATCTGTTCGGATTCTTCCATTTGCTGGAGTTCCGGTAAAATATTGGCTAATTCAGAGGTTTTTTCCTCCAGAAGAACCGGACTTCCCATAGCCGCCCGGATATTGTCATTTATATAGACAGTAAAATATCCGCTTTCATCTATTTCTATCTCTTGGGCCGTAATTTCATAATCTAAAAGCAAACGGCTTAACTCCATAATCCCCTTGAGGACATTCTGATCCTCCACAGAAATCTCCATACCAATTTCCAGATCTGAGGTTTTTGCGCCCCGGATCACAGGCACTTTTTCTCTTTTCGAAGAAAGAGACTCCTGAATGATACCGCTGTCATCAAAATAAAAATATGTTTTGCCCTTTTTAAAACATCCCAGAATATCTTTTTCGCTGACCTCAATACAAATCATATTCCTGTTTTCTATTTTTACATAGATATCATTGATAAAGGGAACATCCTTTACCTTATATCTGAAAAAACGAAGATATGTAAATACTGTATTAGGCGCATCCTCCGGAAATCCCATCATGGATTTAATTTCCTCTGCTGTATAATTTTTATTGCCAATAACCCGCACTTCTTCAAGACGGAATCCATAAATAATCCCTGCCAGAGTTAAAGTGACGACAACAAGAATCCCCGCAAATATTTTCAGGCCACGGTGGCCTCTCCGGAGCTTCCTGCTGCCCACCTCTTCCTCTATATCATTTTCCCAGCTTTCATCTTCTTCATAGAGTTCCTGTTCCATTACTTCGAAATCATCGAAGCCGTCAAATTCTTCATCCTGATAATAATCTTTATTCACAGTACTTCCACCTATTTCCCACTAATCTCAATACGTGCGCCAAGCTGCATCAAATCTTTGCATATATCCTGATAACCACGTTCTACAAAGATGGAGTTTTCTACGATAGTATCACCTTCCGCCATCAGGCCTGCGATTATAAGCGCCGCCCCGCCTCTCAGATCCCATGCGCAAACCTGACAGCCTTT
Organism: Frisingicoccus sp.; assembly: GCA_048357495.1. Lineage (GTDB taxonomy): Bacteria > Bacillota > Clostridia > Lachnospirales > Lachnospiraceae > Frisingicoccus. Next base: position 10,962 of record DBGCEW010000018.1, on the reverse strand, counting down.
CAATCCGGCAACCCCCGTAATCACAGCGCTATTATTTTTTATTTTTATATCCGCACCCATTTTCCTCAGCTCATCGGCTGTTCGAAAACGATTTTCAAAGATATGCTCATAAATGGTACTTTCTCCCCGGGCCATGGTCAATACTGCCATCACCTGGGACTGCATATCTGTCGGAAACCCCGGAAATGGACGGGTATGAATATCCTCAACAGACAGAAGCCTACGGCAGGACTTCAAATAAATGCCCTGTTCCGTTTTACGGACCTCACAGCCCATAGCTTCACACACATGCAGCAGACAATGAATATCCTGTGCTGCTTTGTAACAAAGTTCAATTTCCCCTCCGGCACCTGCTGCCGCCAGAAGATACGTACCGGCAACAATCCGGTCCGGCATTACCCGATACCGGGCATCCCGCAAAGGCATTTTCCCGAGAATCCCAATCCTGTCAGTTCCTGCGCCATAGACTGTAACACCCATAGCTTCCAGAAATCCTGCCAGGTCAATAACCTCCGGCTCCCGGGCTGCATTGTGAATCCATGTAATCCCCTCAGCCATGGCACCGGCCATCATAAGATTTTCCGTGGCCCCGACACTCGGATAGGGCAGGCAGATTCTTGCCCCTTTGAGGCCATCGGTCTTACAGTGAATTGCTCCGTCATACTCCTGAATATGTACACCCATTTTCTTCAGAGCATTCAAATGAATATCCACGGGACGCACCCCAATGGTACAGCCACCGGGATAATCCAGTGTGATGCTGTGGCACCGCCCCAGCAGCGCACCCAAAAACAAAATCGAAGAACGCATTTTTCCAACACATTCTCTGGAAAGATTTTCCATTTCAATATGTACTGCATCAATCTGCAGCCGGTCCTCCTGCCATAAAACCCCGCAGCCAATGCTGCGCAAAATTTCAAGCATGTACCTTACATCCAGAATATCCGGACATCCCCGGATAACGGTAACTCCCCGGTGCAGAACTGCCGCTGCAATAATCGGCAGCGCTGCGTTCTTAGACCCCTGAACCGCCAACTGTCCTTCCAGCGGTTTCCCGCCGGATATCAGAAAGGATGTCACATTTACTACCTCCGAACACAGACTATAACACATTCTATGCGAAAGTTTTTAAAATGTTCCTGTCAGCGCCGGAATCTTATACTCCGCGAAACACTCAGAACCAGGCCTATTTCACACAGAATAATAGCTACCGATGTGCCTCCGTAACTGATAAAGGGCAGCGGAATCCCCGTGTTCGGCAGTGTATTCGTCACAACGCCGATATTAATAATAACCTGAAGACCAATCTGGGCCATAACCCCAACAACAATCAGGGCACCATATAAATCCGGTGCATTATTGGCTATAATCATACAACGCCATAATAATAAAAGAAATAATAAAATAATGGCAATTGCCCCAAACAACCCAAGTTCCTCACAAATAATGGCAAAAATCATATCATTATGCGCCTCCGGCACATAAGAAAGCTTCTGAACACTCCGTCCCAGTCCCTTGCCGAAAACACCGCCGGAGCCAATCGCATAAAGCGCCTGCCGGGTCTGATACCCATATTCCGAGGTCTCCACATTCAGCCAGGCTTCAATCCGGTTCATACGATAGGCGGCAACTCTTAAAAAGATAAGCATGACTGCCACACCGGCGCCGACAACGCCGCCAAAAATCTTGTATTGACTACTCGCAACAAAAATAATAATAAAGGACATTCCCAGAAGAATAATTCCCGTACTCAGGTTGGATACGGTAACAAGAAGAATCATCGGCATTGCCAGCGCAAAGCACTTGACCACACCCTTCCAGTGCTTCAACCGCCGGACGGATTGGCTGGCAACATGGGCAAGAAAAATAATCAGCACTGCCTTTGCCAGTTCCGAAGGCTGGAAACGAATCCCGGCGATTTCAATCCATCGCTTCTGTCCATGACTGGCTGCACCATAGAGAAGCACAACCAACAGCATCACATTCATCACAATATAGGCCGGGAGGGTAAACCGTTTCCAGAAGTAATATGGAATACGGCTGATAACCAGCATCCCCACCAGACCGGCAGATGCCAGCATTCCCTGCCGTTTCAGATAATAAAAGGAATCCCCGTTATTTGAAATCTGAGAATTATAGGCACTGGTACTGTAAATCATGACAAGTCCGAAACAGACCAGAAAAATAACGATAAACAGCAGGCTGTAATCGAAATACTTTTCTGTCTTTACCCGGGTTTTATTCTTTTTTTCTTTAACAACTGCTATTTGCCGTGCCACTTACCACACCTCAACTTTTCAATTTCAGTTCTGCAATTCACCTACATATTCCTTAAAAAGACGTCCCCGTTCTTCATAGTTTTCAAACATTCCCCAGCTTGCACATGCCGGAGAAAGAAGCACCGCATCGCCTTCTTCTGCCTTTTCAGCACAAATTTTCACAGCATTTTCCAGATTCTGGGTCATAATAATATTCTCAAAGCCATGACGACGGGCACATTCTGCAATTTTATCTGCCGTTGCCCCGAACAGTATCAGATACCGCACCTTGCCATTAAAGGCTTCAATCCATTCGTCATAGGTACTGTTTTTATCATAACCGCCGCCGATTAAAAGCGTTGGCCGGACCATTGCCTGGATCGCTTTAATTGCCGCATCCGGATTTGTGCCCTTGGAATCATTATAATAGGCAACGCCCCGTTTTTCCGTCACATATTCAATCCGGTGCTCCACACCTGTGAAAGAGGTCACCGTTTCCCGGATTTTATCCATCGGAACCCCAATACACCGGGCCATCGCTACGGCTGCCATAATATTTTCTATATTATGAAGTCCCAGAATTTTCAAATCGCCGGCACTGCATACTTCTTCTGTCTTCCCGGATTCTCTGCAATAAATGTTATCGTCAGAAAAATAATAGCCCTCCTCCAAAATCTGAGTGCCGGAAAAATAAATGACCTGAGGCACTGCCTTTTCTCCGATAGCCCTTGTCAGCGGATCATCATAATTCAGAACAACAAAATCTGCCGCTGTCTGATTCCGCATAATATTTTTCTTCGCATCCACATAACCTTCCATGGTATGATGGCGGTTTAAATGATCCGGTGTCAGATTTAAAACCGCACTGACCTTCGGATGAAACTGATCTACGGTTTCAAGCTGGAAGCTGGATGTTTCGGCAACAATATAAGCCTCTTCTGTTGTGTCCATAGCCACGCTTGTGTAAGCTGTACCGATATTTCCCACAACATAAACTTCTTTAAAATAATTTTTAAGAATCTCACCAAGAAGGGTCGTTGTCGTCGTTTTTCCATTGGTTCCGGTAATTGCAAGAACGGTCCCCTTTGCGAACACATCGGCCAGCTCCAGTTCACCCCAGATTAAAACGCCGGCCGCTCTCATCCGCTGAACAAACGGGGCATCCGTTGGTATTCCCGGACTTAACACCGCAATATCCACCATCTGAATAACGTCATCTTCCAATTCTCCAATAATGATCCGGATATCCTTTTCTCCGGAAAGCTTTGACCGGATACCTTCTGTGGTAAGTTCTGTATTTCCGTCATAAAGAATCAAATCTGCTTCCGTCTTCATGAGAAGTGCAACGGCGCCGATTCCGCTGATTCCCGTACCGGCAATCAATACAGTTTTATTCTTCAAATCCATATGTATTTTCCTCCTGTTTATCTGCTCTGTCTTTCAATATTAAAGGGCCAAAAATCCGATAAGACACAGAACCGCTGTCACAATAGAGAATACTGCAACGACCTTTGTTTCCGGCCATCCGCACAGTTCAAAATGATGATGAATCGGTGCCATTTTAAAGAAACGTTTTCCACCGGTTTTTTTAAAATAAACCACCTGAATCATTACAGAAATAACTTCTACCAGATAAATGAGTCCAAAAATTAATATAAAAAGCTGCATATTCATCATACTTGCTGTCGCCGCAACAAAACCACCAAGGGCCAGGGAACCGGTATCTCCCATAAATACCCGGGCCGGATAGACATTAAAAAGCAGAAAACCAAGCAGACTGCCGGCAACCGCTGCGGTGATCGGCGAAAGACCACTGTGAATGCCCGCCGCAACCACTGTAAGAAATACTGCGACCAAAACCGTCACACTGGAAAGCAGGCCGTCCAGACCATCGGTAAAATTTGTACCGTTGGTCGTTCCCAAAAATACAATAAACATAAAAATAATGAACAGCCACCACGGAAGCTGCAGATATAACCCGGAAGAATAGCCTCCCGTAAAAGGAATCAGAATCCCTGTTCCCGCATCGGTGAAATTCATCATATAATAAATAAAAATCCCCGTAACAAGGAACTGGCCCGCCATTTTCTGCAGTGGTGTCAGTCCAAGATTTCTTTTTTTCACAACCTTGATATAGTCATCCATAAAACCGATAATCCCAAACCCGAGGGTTGCAAAAGCCACCGGTATGATTGCCGGATAATCTTTCATATAGAACAGGGACGTAAGAATTACGCTGACAATAAAGATAACACCGCCCATCGTCGGCGTTCCGGATTTTTTCTGATGAGATTCCGGACCCTCATCCCGAATGAACTGACCGAATTTCAGTTTATGAAGAAAGGGAATGATTACAGGACACAGCACTGCGCTGATAGCAAATGCAATAATCGCCGGCAATATAATTGTATATTTCATAATAACACCTCTCGTTGAATTTCTTTCGTATTTTATCCAAATAACTAATTATAATACCTTATCACTACTGTGTAAAGTATTTCAAGATATTTCTTCCCCGGTCTCCGTTTCAACCGCCCTGTCCTCAGGGAAAAGATAGGGAAGAACCATATCATAAATCTCCCCCATAACCGGAGCGGCAATGGTTCCTCCATAATAAACGCCCACAGGTTCATCGATCAAAATAATCCCGATAATCTGAGGATTCTCCACCGGCGAAAAACCGATGAAGGAAGCAATATATTTGCCGGAACCCCTTGGAAGCTTCTGGGAAGTCGCCGTCTTGCCACCCACCGAATACCCGGCTACCTGGCCGTTTTTTCCGGTCCCCTCAGATACAACCAGCCCAAGCAGTTCTTTCATCGTTTCCGATGTCTCTTTGCTGATGGCTCCGCTCTTTACCGGATAATCAAATACCGTCTTTTTATTTCCCTCCGCATCCACGGTATACATGCCGAAATGGGGAGTTACCAGATTTCCGCCGTTGATCACAGCGCTGACTGCCCTTAAAAGCTGCAGCGGTGTAATCTGAAAAGACTGGCCGAAGGAAATCGTTGCCAGTTCCACAGCACCCACGTTTTCTATCTTATGCATAATGGAAGCGGCTTCTCCCGGGAGATCTACACCTGTTTTTTCAAACAAACCCAGTTTTTCAAAATATTCATACATGCCTTCGATGCCTACTCTGGCACCCACATCCATAAATACCGGATTACAGGAATTCATAAACCCCTGAGTGAATGTTTCCGAGCCATGGCCTCCCGCCTTATGGCAGCGGATTCGCCGGTCGGCCACAATGCGGAACCCCGGACAGGAAAAGGTGTCCTCCAGACTTACCGCCCCTTTTTCAAGGGCTGCCGTCGATGTGATGATTTTAAATGTAGACCCCGGTTCATACGTATCGTTGATGCAGCCGTTGCGCCACATTTGATTCAGCATATCCTGAGTCGTTACTCCATCCCCCGGCTGATTCAGAACAAAGGGCTCATTCAGGTTAAACTCCGGTACATTGGCCATCGCATAAAGCTCTCCGTTTTGTGGATTCATAAGAATCACCGAAACACTTTTTGCCTGCTTCTGCTTCATGACTTTCTCTGCGATCTGGGTCACATAGGCCTGGATATTATAATCCATACTCAGGAAAAGGCTTTCCCCCATGACCGGATCCACCCGGGTTTCAGCACTGTTTTCCACCTCAATGCCCCGGACATCCGTCACCGTCAGTATCCGTCCTTCCTCCCCCTGCAGATAATCATCATACTTAACCTCCAGCCCGATAATCCCCTGATTATCGCCGCCGGTAAAGCCAATAGTTTTTGCTGCCAGCCCATTAAAAGGATAATAGCGTGAATAATCCTCATCCACCATAACACCGTCAAGCTTATAGCTCCGGATTAAATCTCCCGTTTCTTTCGGAACATTGGACCGGACCCGTTCAATGGAACTGACCTTTTCAACCCGTTTCCGGACCTTTTCTTCCTCCAGTCCCAATGTTTCTGATAATACCTGGATCACTGTCTCCGGATCGGTAATCTGATTGTGAATCACAGAAATGGTACATACGGATTTATTCGTGGCAAGGGCCACGCCGTTTCTGTCATAAATGACGCCCCGTTCCGCCTTAATGACCCGTTCTCTTTCATGCAGGTCATCGGCGCGCTCTTTATAGTGCTGGGAACGGTTCACCATAATGTACCACATCCGCACTAACAACACCAGGAATAATAACGTCATTCCCAGTAAAACAATAAATAACTTTTTGCGCTGATAAGCTCTTGTCTCCACGAAAAACTCTCCACGGACATTTAATATACTATATTAAAATCATTCCGTGTTTATGTCATTCGCCTCCATATACGCGGCTAAGTCATCCCAATAATACTCACCTGTAAGATCATCATAGCCATCGCCATCTTCATCTGTCCACTGGCTCAGATAATCCTCAAGTCCACTGGTATTTTGTGTACTTCCGGAGCTCTCTTCCGCTGTATTCTCCACCGGTGTTCCATCCGCATTGGTTTCGCTTTCAGCGCCCCACTGATAGGTATTCTCCGTATTCTGACCGGATGTTTCACCGCTTCCCGTTTCTGTAGACGGGAATATCTGAAGATATGGAAGAACTTCTCTTAAAATATCGCCAGCCATTTTTGTCGGCGCACTACTGTCTTCCTGATTGTCCTGAAGCTCGTCAACTACCACATAAACAACAACCTGAGGATCCTCTACCGGCGCAAACCCGATAAACGAAACAACATATTTACCCGAACCACGCGGTACTTTTTCCGCTGTACCCGTTTTTCCTCCAATCGTATAGCCGTCAACCCGTGCCGCTGTACCCGTCGTATTGACGCCGTCATCCGAAACGGTCTTATACATCGCTTCTTTCAGCCAGTCACAGGTTTCTTCCGAAAGTGTATTTTGTACCAGCACTTTATCAAAGGATTTCACCACGTTGCCGCTTTCTGTTTTAATTTCCTTCACAACATGTGGACGATAATAGTGTCCACCATTAACGATCGAAGAAAAGGCGGCAACCATCTGAACCATACTCAGGTTAAAGCCCTGACCAAAAGCACTAGTTGCCAGCTCAAAGCTTCCCATAGTGGATTCATTAAAAATCAGACTTTCCGCACTGGCCTCTCCGGGCAGATCAATGCCTGTGTACTGTCCAAATCCAAACAAATGGTGGTATTTTAGCATGTCTTCGCTTCCGAGTTTATTACCGATCTGCATCAGTGCGTCATTACAGGACCACATAATGGCTTCCTCAAGTGTGGTTGTCTCATGACCATATATATTGTGGCAGGCAATATGCTGAGTGCCGGAGCCATCAAATAAATCTTCCCCGCCATCACAGAAATAGCTGTCCGATGTTGATACCTTGTGTTCGTCCAGCGCTGCTCCGATGGTCAGCGGCTTTACGGTAGACCCCGCTTCAAAAGTATCGCTGATGCAGAAATTACGCCACACTTTATTATAGAAGTTAACAACCTCCTCATCCGACATGGCTTCGATCTCCTCTTCGGTAAAATAGGTTGTCAAATCCCTCGGATCATTTAGATTGAAGGTTGGCGCACTGGCCATCGCCAGAATCTCTCCCGTATTCGGGTCTGCCACAATAACACCTGTATTTTCACTTCCCCGTTCATTATTCAGTTTCGTAATATATTTTTCTACAATCCGCTGAATATTCAAATCAATGGTAGATACGACATTATAACCGTTGACCGCCTCGATCGTTGTCCGTTCAAAATCGGATTCTTCCGAAAGATATCCATATTCCCTGCCATCGGTACCATTCAGCATATCATTATAATAGCCCTCAATTCCCCAGGTTCCTTCATTTCCCTTAACCGTAAAACCGATTAAAGCCGCCGCCAGAGAATCATAGGGATATTTCCGAAGATATTCCTCTTCAAACCAAATGCCCTTAACATAGGCGCTCTTCTGCTGATCGGACTCATCCTCCGAATTCATAAAATCCTCATAGGCTTTTACTGTATCATAATCCAGCTCTTTCGCCATAACCACATATCTGCTGTCGGGATTATCGTCCAGTATTTTATAAACCTCAGAGGTATCAATATTAAAAAATTCCTCAATAGCTTCCGCCGTTGGTTCTGCACACTCTCCATTGGAATTTAAAACCACATAAGGGTCCAACACCAGATTATACACCTTTTCACTGGTGGCCAGCACGGTGCCGTTCCGGTCGCGGATATCTCCCCGTTTAAACGGAATGGTCTGACTGTCATAGTCCATCTGAGCCATAACAATGCGGGCATATTTATCACTGCTGGTTAAATTAATAAATATCAGCCTGCCAATTAAAAAGCAGATAAATCCGAGAAGGATTCCAAATATAATCACAAGTTTTTTTCGGTTATCCGAACCAAATCTTCTTTCTTTTCGTTTCTTTCTTCTCGCCGAAGGTCCGGGAAATTTGTAATGTTTTGCCAAGATGCCACACCTCGCCTATCTCTCTTACTTAAGGAAAAGCCCCCAGTGAACTGAGGGCTTTCATAATTAATCATCTGTTGGTATCTGTCCGTACTGCCGGACATAATCCTGATTCTCATTGGAATAATAATGGATTTGTCCTTCCGTGATTGCCGTCATACCAAAATCATTGACTGCTTTTTGATAAACCTCTGCCAAATCCACCGCACCATCAATCCGTTCTTCCATGGCCACATTTTCATTTGAAACCGTACTCAATTCGGACTTCAATGATGCAATCTGTTCGCTGGTCTGTGTAATCTCATTCTGGAGATTCAGATAAAAAACACAGGCAGCTACAGTAACTACGACAGAAAAGGCCAAAAATATGGTATAGGTAAGGTCGAGACGTAATGCCTTTTCCTGATTTTTTCTTGCAATCTGCCGTTTCTTTTTTCTTTCCGCAAGCTGCCGCTGCTCTTCTCTGCTGGCTCTCCTGCGCTTTGACGGATATTCCTCAGGGAGCGTATCCAGCTTTCGGACCGTATTGCCTTCGATATAATAACCCGATGGTTGAATTTTATGTCTTCTTTTTTTGTTCGCTGGCATATTCATTGCTCCTTTATATAAAAACTATATCTATCGCCGCTCAAAGACTCTTAATTTAGCACTTTTTGACCGTGGATTCACTTCCAGCTCTTCTTCTGACGGAAGTATCGGTTTCCGTGTAATCACTCTCCCGAGAGACTTTTTCCCGCAGACACATGCCGGAAAGCTCGGAGGACATTCGCACGGATTTTCACACTTTTTAAAAATATTCTTTACAATCCGGTCTTCCAGAGAGTGAAAGGTAATAATGCAGATTCTTCCATTCTTATCTAAAAGCTCCACCATTTCATTCAAATGATCTTTAAGCACATCCAATTCGTGATTTAATTCAATACGGATGGCCTGAAACGTCCGTTTTGCCGGATGTCCGCCAACAACCCGGAACTTCATCGGAATGGCTGCCTTGATAATCTCTGTCAGCTCATCCGTTGTTTCAATCGCTTTTTCTGCTCTCGCCCGGACAATGTGTTTTGCAATGTTCTTCGCAAATTTATCTTCACCGTAATCACGGATAATTCCATAAAGTTCTCTCTCGCTGTAACCGTTGACAATATCTCTGGCCGTTTTTTCCTGGCGCTGATCCATACGCATATCCAGTGGTGCATTCTCACGGTAGGTAAACCCCCGCTCCACCGTATCCAGCTGATAGGAGGATACGCCCAGATCCAGCACAATGCCATTCACCTTTGAAATTCCCAGCTCCTTCAAAACCTGCTTCATATCACTGTAATTACTTCGTACAATCGTTACTTTATCTCCAAACCGGCTTAACCGCTCTCCTGCCGCCGCAATAGCTGCAGCATCCTGGTCAATACCTATAAAACGTCCGTTTTCGCCAAGCTGTTTACATACGTGAAAGGCATGTCCTCCGCCTCCCAAAGTGCCATCGACATAAATTCCGTCCGGCTGAATATTTAAATTTTCAATCGTCTCATCCAGCAAAACGGACTGGTGCTTGAAATTCATTCTGCTACCTCTTTCATTTGCCGCTATAAAGAAATTCCGATATCTTCCATATGCTGTGCAATATCATCCATATCGTCCACATCGACATCATTAATTTCTTCCCACTTATCTTTGCTCCAAATCTCAATACGGTTTGAGACACCGACCAAAACGGCTTCTTTTTCAAGTTTTGCAAATTCTCTTAAGTTTGCCGGAATTAAAATACGTCCCTGTTTATCGATTTCACATTCGCAGGCTCCTGCCAGAAAAAAACGTACAAATTTTCGGGCATCTTTATTCGTCACCGGCAGATTATGGAGTTTTTCGGTAAAATTCTCCCATTCTTCGGTGGGATACACAGACAGACAGCCATCCAGCCCCTTCGTCAAAAAGAATCTTTCACCCAGAGATTCTCTCAGCTTTGAAGGAACAATCAGTCTGCCTTTAGCATCAAGCGTATGATTGTATTCTCCAATGAACATACGTACCACCTGTCTCTCACATTGGTCTTTTCAAACCAATTACCACCACTTTGTTACACTTTTTACCACTTGTATTTTTATTTTATATGATTTACCCGCAGATATCAATAGCAATTTGAATTTTTCAAAAAAATTTCATGTTTTTTTCACATTTGAAAAATGCTGATATTATGGCTTTTTATGGTATTTTTTTTGAATTTATGATATACTGAAAACCACTGTGTATGAAAGGACGTATTAAATATGAAATTAGGTATTGTCGGTTTGCCGAA
>DBGCEW010000017.1:0-27911 GCA_048357495.1 Frisingicoccus sp. | reverse complement strand
GATTGGAATATGCTCAAGTGCAGAAAAAACTGCTTCATGATCTGGAAGTGCCTTATGGAGTTCTGGATGCTACGGGGAAACTTATGTGGGAAAATGAAGCCCTTTCAGCCCTTACAGGGAATCTTGCCGTAAGAAAAAATATTCAGGCAGTATTTCCTTCAGTGGATTTTGAGAAGGTTCAGGAGATGAAAGAAAAGTGTTATCTGGAAATTGTTCATGAGGACCGGATTTACCGGACAGAATTTTGCCGGATGCATGTAGAGGATTTTGCAGAACACAATAATCTGGTGGGTTTTGATCATCCGGAGAATCTTCTGATTGCCATGTTCATGTTCGATGAAACCGATATCCGGCGTTATATTCGGGAGAATCAGGAACAGAAGCTGGTGGCCGGAATTATATTTGTTGATAACTTTGAAGAGGCTATGAACAGTACGGAGGAGGTACGCCGTTCTCTGCTGGCGGCGTTAATTGAACGAAAGATTACAAAATATATGCAGTCCTACGATGCGATTATTACAAAGGTAGAAAAGGACCGGTATATTTTTGTTGTCAATCATAAACATATATCTGCCATTCAGTCCAGCCGGTTTTCGATTCTGGACGAGGTTCGCGAAATCAACATTGGTAATGAAATGTCTGTGACTATGTGTATCGGCGTGGGTATGAATGCGATTTCCTATGGCCAGTCCTTTGGATGGGCTCAGAATGCCATCGATCTGGCCCTTGGACGGGGCGGCGATCAGGCGGTTGTTAAGGCCGGGGACAAGATTTCCTATTATGGTGGAAAGACGAAGCAGGTGGAAAAAGGCACCCGTGTAAAAGCCCGTGTGAAGGCCCATGCCTTAAAGCAAATCATCCTCGGCAAGGATCAGGTAGTGATTATGGGCCATAAGGTCGGAGATGTGGACAGCTTCGGTTCAGCGATCGGTGTCTATCGGGCAGCGAAGGCGCTGAATAAGCCGGCGCATATTGTTATTAATGACATAACCACATCGGTCCAGCCGATTCTGAACACCTTTAAGAATAATCCGGATTATGAACCGGACATGTTTTTGAAAAGCAGTGAGGCTGCCTCCATTATGAATATGGAAACCGCGTTGATTGTTGTGGATGTGAACCGGCCGTCTTATACGGAGGGACCGGAGCTGCTTAACCGGACGAAGACAGTCGTTGTTCTGGACCATCACCGTCAGAGCAGCGAATCGATAGAAAGTCCTGTGCTGTCGTATATTGAGCCCTATGCATCTTCTGCCTGTGAAATGGTGGCAGAGATTCTTCAGTATATTACTGACGGGGTGAAACTGCGGCCTATTGAAGCGGATGCCATGTTTGCGGGACTGATGATCGATACCAATAATTTTGCCAGTAAAACCGGTGTGAGAACCTTTGAAGCGGCGGCTTTCTTAAAGAAAAGCGGCGCCGACATTACCCGGGTGCATCTGGCGTTCAGAGACAGTATGGAAATCTATCGGGCAAGGGCGGAAGCTGTACGTCATGCGGAGATGAAAAATGATATGGCCTATGCCGTATGTCCGGCGGAAGGACTTGAAAGTCCGACGATTGTCGGAGCGCAGGTGGCAAATGAGCTGTTGAATATTACCGGAATTAAGGCCTCTTTTGTATTTACCCGTATCAAGGATACCATTTATATCAGCGCCCGGTCCATGGAGGGCGGAGACGGTATCAATGTTCAGCTTGTTATGGAGCGGATTGGCGGCGGCGGTCACAGCACGATTGCAGGAGCCCAGCTTCAGGATGTTACAGAAAAGGAAGCGATGGAGCTTGTTAAAAAGACGATTTCAGATATGCAGAAAGAAGGAGCGATATAAATGAAAGTTATTTTATTAGAAGATGTAAAGAGCCTTGGAAAGAAGGGCGAACTTGTAGAGGTCAATGAAGGATATGCGAGAAACTTTATTTTAAAGAAGAAGCTTGGGCTGGAAGCAACGACAAAGAATCTGAATGATCTGAAGCTGAAAAAGGCCAATGAAGAAAAGCTTGCCAGAGAACAGTTGGAAGCTGCAAAGGTTTTTGCAGAAGAGCTTAAAGAGAAATGTGTAAAGGTATCTATTAAAACCGGTGAAGGCGGCCGTGTGTTCGGTTCTGTCTCCACAAAGGAAATCGCTGCAGCAGCGAAGACCCAGCTCGGTCTGGATATTGATAAAAAGAAGCTGCATTTACAGGAGCCGATTCGTATGGTGGGAACAGTTATTGTGCCGTATAAGGTACATCCACAGGTGACGGCAGAATTAACCGTAAAGGTTGCTGAAGCCTGATCAATTCAGAGAGGAGACACTTCGATGGAAGAAGCGTTAATCAAGAGAATACTGCCCCACAGCGATGAAGCGGAACGGGCGGTGATTGGATCCATGCTGATGGATGTGGATGCCATTACAACAGCTTCGGAGATCATCAGCAGTGATGATTTTTATCAGAGGCAATACGGGATTCTCTTTGGTGTCATGACGGAGCTTTACAGCGATGATAAACCGGTAGACCTGGTTACGCTGCAGGAACGCCTGAAAAATAAAGATGTTCCTCCGGAGCTGACAAGTGTCGAATTTATCAGTGGTATTTTAAATGACGTACCGACGTCGGCCAATGTCAGGCATTATGCGGAAACGGTTGCAGAAAAGGCCCTTCTCCGGCGGCTGATCAAGGCCAATGAGGATATTGCCAATACGTGTTATCTCGGCAAGGAGCCGGTGGATCAGATTTTGGAAGAAACGGAGAAAAAGATTTTTGATCTGCTTCAGAAAAAAGGCGGCGATGATTTTGTACCGATTCAGGATGTCGTTTTAAGTGTTATCGATAAGATCGAAATGGCTGCAAAACATAAAGGAACGGTGACGGGACTGGCCACAGGCTTTTATGATCTGGATTATAAAACCTCCGGTTTCCAGCCATCGGATCTCATTCTTGTGGCAGCCCGTCCGTCAATGGGAAAAACGGCCTTTGTATTAAATCTGGCTCAGTACATTGCCGTGAAAAGTCAGGTGACAACGGCGATTTTCAGTTTGGAAATGTCCAAGGACCAGTTGGTAAACCGTCTGTTGTCCATGGAATCCAAGGTGGATTCCCAGTTGATCCGTACAGGAAATCTGAGTGCCAACGATTGGGAAAAACTTATCGAAAGCGCCGGAGACATCAGCAAAGCGCCGCTGATCATTGACGATACACCGGGGATTTCGATTTCTGAACTCCGGTCCAAATGCCGGAAGTATAAGCTTGAGAATAATCTCGGTCTGGTCATTATCGATTATCTTCAGCTGATGAGCGGCGGCAGCAGACGGAGCGATTCAAGACAGCAGGAGATTTCAGATATTTCCCGTTCCCTGAAGGCTCTGGCAAGGGAAATTGATGCACCAGTCATTGCCCTGTCCCAGCTCAGCCGTGCCTGCGAGACCCGGCCGGATCATCGGCCGATTTTATCGGACTTACGAGAGTCCGGGGCGATTGAACAGGATGCGGATGTGGTTATGTTTATTTACCGGGATGACTATTATAATAAAGATACGGATAAGAAAAATATTTCCGAGATTATTATTGCCAAACAGCGTAATGGTCCTATCGGGACGGTGGAACTTGTATGGCTGCCGAATTACACTAAGTTTGCAAATAAATCAAGGCAATAAAATACCGCAGATTTCGGCGTATAGAGTGCCGGTCACGAATAAAGTGACCGGTTTTTTTATTTTTCGAAGGGGGATTGTCGATAAGATGTGAGGGCATAAAATTGAAATATCTGGGTGGTTTGCTATAATTTGATTGTTAGATAACGAGAAGGTTATAGTGGAGGTATTCTATGGAAGAGATGCGATACACAATTTCAGATGCAGCAAAGATAGTTAAGGTTGAATCTCATGTATTAAGATACTGGGAGGATGAACTGTCGCTGGACATACCAAGGAATGAAATGGGCCACCGTTATTATACACAGCGTGAAATCGATGTATTTTGCCATATACGGGCATTAAAGGAAAAAGGATTTCAGTTGAAGGCGATAAAAGACGTCCTTGAGATCATGTTTTTGGAGGAGAAAGAAAATAACATTATTTCTTTGGACAATGTACGGCAGAGCTATGGAGAAAATGAGGGAGAAAGTGAAAAAACAGAAGAAAAAACGGCAGCAGAGACACCGAAGACCGAGCTGGCAGAAGTCCAAAAAACCGAATTGACGGAAACCGTCAAAGTCAGTGCAGCAGAAAAGATGAGTCACTTTAAATACATAATGGATGGTATTGTGGCTCAGGCGCTTCAGGAAAATAATCTGAGACTGGAAGAAGCCATTACGCACCGGGTAACAGAGCAGCTTCTGAATGAAATGGATGCGATGGAACAGGACAGAGAACGCAAAGAAGAGGCGAGATTCCGGAAACTGGATGAAGCCCTTCGGGGAAGACAGAGGGGATATCCGGAGGTCGCTGCGGCAAAGCTTCCGCCTTATACACCGACAAAAATGAACAAACGCCGTTTTGGGTTATTCCGGAGATAGGAGAGAAAAGCAAAGAAGGTACTTTGAGTAAAACCTCAAAGCACCTTCTTTTTATTGTCTTAAGATTATTCAGCCTGAGAAATAGCTCCTGTAGGACAAGCGCCTGCACAGCTACCGCAATCGATACATTCTTCAGCTTTGATTTCGAATTTTCCATCGCCTTCAACGATAGCACCAACTGGACATTCGCCAGCACAAGCACCACAGGAAATACATTCGGATGAAATTACATATGCCATGATAGTTACCTCCTTATAAGTATAATAAATCAAATAGTACGTAAGTTGTACGACCTTATTGTAATACAAAAAGGATAATAAGACAAGTATAAAATGATGAAATCGGGGAGATAATTTATGGAAGGGCCGTTTCGGCAGGGGGTGGGACTTGCCAAGGGGTGAGGAATGTATTATAATAAGCAGTAATTAAATTTCAAAAGGAGGGCTTTGAAAATGGCACAGGTAACAAAAGATACTATGATTGGCGATTTATTAAGAATTGATGCCGGTGTGGCACCAATTTTAATGAGCATTGGTATGCATTGTCTGGGTTGTCCGTCTTCTCAGGGCGAAACAATTGCTGAAGCTGCGATGGTTCACGGCATTGACCCGGAAGCATTGGTTTCAGAAATCAATAAATTCCTTGAAAAGAATGA
Source organism: Frisingicoccus sp. (assembly GCA_048357495.1). GTDB lineage: Bacteria > Bacillota > Clostridia > Lachnospirales > Lachnospiraceae > Frisingicoccus. The sequence goes on along the minus strand of DBGCEW010000017.1, from coordinate 22,758 downwards.
TAAATAGGATCATAGATGGATTAAAAAAACAGCGGGTAGATCGCCCGCTGTTTTTGTGTTCAGAGAAAAAATGTTATAGATTCGCTAATTTTTGGATAGCTCTGTTTTTAATCATCATCGTGAAATGTTCATTATAATAAGCGATAGATGCGGCGCCTGAGGATACGCATTCGCCGTATTCAATGGCTATATTGCAAATCTTATTATAAAGTACCGGTGTAGCCCGGCCCTTTGTCATGACCAGATAGAAATCTCCTGATTCCGGGTTTTTATACAGGGTATTACGGCTGTGGTACCGGTCCTGAATAATCCGGGCAAAGCGGCACACATCATCCAATCGGTGAAAAAGAAAAATTTTTGTCATGTCAACGGCAGGGGCGTTAGTATCTGGCTGTCCCTTTGAGCGGGATGGCAGAGGAATTTTGGATTCATCGGAAGAAATTTCTTTTACGATCAGTTCTTCGCTGATTTTTTTAAATAGATCCAGAATGTCCGCAGCGCTCCGGTATTCCGTCGGAGGGTTTTTTCCATCTTCCATATCTTCATCGTCAAGAGACATGCTTGTCGGAGAAAATTTAGAAAAACGGGTATCCAGCTCTTCAGGATCCTCAACCTTGGTTACGATTAATATAATACACTCGCTGGAAACGGGAATCGCTTCAATCACCAGAGGGATATCATTCGCCTCAAAACCGACTTCTGTCGAAGCCTGTGTCATCATATCCCGGAAAAGGCGTTTGGCTTTATCAGAACCATAAGCAAGTTCGCTTAATTTAATTTCACGATTTATTAAATCTTCTTTGTTTAATGTACAACGAATCTGGTTTTCATTAAGTCTCTCAATCTTCATAAAAATCACTCCTTTAATGTGGATTGAGGTTACCTACAGTATACCTACAGCAGCAGAAACTGTAAAGAGATTAACGTATAAAAATTAAAAAAAGATTTTGTCGAAGCATTAAAATTGCTGCCTTTTTTCCGTTCTGTTATAATAAATATATAAGGTTTCTAAAGTAATGTGCCTGACCTCTGAATTCATTTCTGATATTTTTCCCTGTTATATGAATTTTATAATTAATTTTATGTGGTAACGTTATATTTAGATAATCTTATTATATGTCAAATGTGGGATATCATTACATATTATGAGGCTGCATCTCATCAAAAGTGGGTAAGATCTCCATTAACATTTGCCTGATAGGCTCCGATGTAGTATAATTTCTATATAATCTGCATAGGAGCCTATCTATATGGAAAAACAAAATATGAGGAACCAGGGCAGATGATTCACCCGAAAAATATATAAAACCAAAAAGGAAGGTCAGGTTAAAGCACATGAATAAGATAAGAAGATTTATGGGAATGTTCATTATTTCTGTATTGCTCCTCAGCGTTCTTACGGGATGTGGCATAATCGATGAATTGAGGTCTGAAACGGATGTGGTGGATTATAACACCACTTACGGCATCGGTGAAGGAGAATATACAATTACATTAAATAATGAAATGATGGATGCCAGGGCCATCGATGATGGCCAGGGTAATGTCTATATGGATGCGAACACAGCCAATAAAAAGTTCAATTCCAGAATTTACTGGCAGGCAGACGAAAACGTTATTTTATATGCAACACCGGAAGGGATGGCTGAGTATACACCGGATGCCACAAGCTATAAGGTTGGAACCTCCAGTGAATCCAGTGATATTCCGGTGGTGATTTCCAGAGATGGCATGTTATATATTTCTCTGGATTTCCTGGAAGAAAACACAAAGATGGAATGTGACGTATTTGCAGATCCAAACAGGGTGGTTATTCGTACGGAGTGGGGCGAAGCCAATATGACGACGGTTACCGGAAAGAAGGCAGTTATCCGCTATCAGGGCGGGATTAAGAGCCCGATTTTCAGAAAGCTGGAAAAGGGTGAACAGCTCTATGTACTGGATGACGGTGCCGGTGATGAATGGGCACAGGTTGTGACAGCGGATGGCTATAACGGCTGGGTTTTAAATGAATATCTGGAAACACCGGCGATGGTTACCCTGGAGGAACCGGAGTTTACCGAACCGGAGTTTACCAGCATTTCCAAAAACTATAAAATCAACATGGCATGGCATGGTGTTTACAGTGAATCGGCCAATGAGGAACTGGAACAGATTCTGGAAGAAACTCCGGGCATTAATACGATCAGTCCGAGATGGTTTTATTTCCAGAATACAGATGGGGATCTGATTACCCTGGGAAATGCAGATTATGTGAAGAAAGCCCACGAGGCAGGCGTTGAAGTCTGGGCGATGTTCTCAAATGAATTCACCAACTTTGACGGAGAGATGACGGATCAGATTCTTCAGTCCAGGGAGAAAAGAGCCCATGTTCTGGAACAGTTGGAAACCTATATCGATGCCTATGATGTGGATGGCATCAATCTGGATTTTGAGATGATCGGCGAGTCCGGTGCAGATAATTATATTCAGTTCGTTCGTGAATTGTCGGCGCTGTGCCGCGAAAAGAAAGTTGTTTTTTCGATAGACAATTATGTGCCGATGTATTGGATGCATTATAACCATAAAGAAGAAGGAATTTTTGCGGATTATATTGTCATTATGGGATATGACGAGCATCACAGCACTTCGGATGTGGCTGGGTCTGTGGCATCTATGGGATTTGTGCGCCAGGGTATTGAAGATATGCTGTCGATGGTTCCGGCTGAAAAGGTTATTAACGGAATTCCTCTCTTTACCCGTGTATGGGCAACGGACAGTACAGGGAATGTGGAATCCTTCAATGCAGGAATGACGGAGGCTCTGGGATACCTGGAAAGCCATAATGTGACGCCGGTGTATGATGAAACCACCGGGCAGAATTATGGTGAGTATACCTCGGAAGTCGATGGCCGGCTGTATCAGATATGGCTTGAGGATGAAACATCGATCAAAGCCCGTATGGAAATGATTCAGGAATATGATCTGGCAGGGGTTTCAAGCTGGAGCATTGGCTGGGAAAGCGGACCTGAAATCTGGAAAATCATTGCAAGTTATATCAATTAAAAGTGAACCCCCTGTACTCTCTGAAAAGGCTGCCGGAAAGCTTTTTCAGAGAGTACAGGGGGTTTTATATATGAAGGGGGAAGTGTGCAGAAAAGCCCAAAAGCTTGCCAAAAAACCTTCTGCACTCAGAATAAAAGTCCGCCAGCTTGTCGGGAAAACCTTAAAGCAGTGCATAAAAAAGTCCAGAAGTTCCTTTCAGAAAGCTTTCCTGTAGCCTTCTGAAAGGAACTTCTGGACGTCTCTTAGAATTCTTCGTATTCATTTTTATCTGTGGGGTAAAGGAGTTCATAAAGGGTAGCTTCATCAGCATCAGGATATTGCTGAATCATATCCGTAATTGCAGATACAGTTGCGTCGGGTTCATCCAGAAGCTCGGAAATATCTGTCAGAGACATTCCTTTTTGTAGTAATTTACGTATTATCTTAATGGTGTTTTTAATTTTGCCCTGAAATTCCCCTTTTTGAAGGCCGATTTTTTCGGAGTATTCACGGAGAATCCGATCGTGATTTTCCTGATCAAAGGTTGATAATACCATGCTGGTCACCTCCGCACGATGCTTTACCAGAAAATCTTCAAGAATATGCTGAGAGATACATTCGTTTATGGTTTTTTCAGCGGATATTTCCACGGACACGCCTTCTTTAAGAAAAGACCGCATCTTGTTTACGAACAGAGCATATTCTTCCAACTTTCGGCAATGCTTCATGATTTTTTTGTTTTTTCCATAGTTAATGTTTAGAAGGACAGCCTTACACTCCAGACAAGGCGTTTTTTCAGTATATTTTTTAAATGCCTGAGTCAAACATAAGGTTTGCTGTTCCGGAGCTGAGACGGTTCCGTTGTAAAAGACGATATACTGAGGAAAAGGCAATTCCTGAAGCACGCGGCTGTAGATATCCAAATGATTGCGTTCGATGTAAGACTCGTAGTTTCTTGCAAAGTAAAGAAAGCCACGTATAGGCATATTCGGATTCAACGTGCTTTGATGTTCGTACAGACTGAGGGTTTCGCCGAGGAGAAAAGAGATATCATTCTTAAAACTGATGTAAATGGCATCCTCCAACGTGTAATAGGTCAAATCTTCTGGATTCTGATAATGTGTTCCGTTAATGGCATTGTAAAGTTCCAGTAAATCACACTTTTGACTGAAAATCATCCGAAAAAGAGAGTCCTTGTATGAACGGTTAACATGGAATTTTGGGGTTTCGTTGTTACATAAAATCGGGTTACCTGTCATGTGTACCCACCTCCATTATAGAATTTTTTTATTTGGAATTCAATCCAAAGAATTATGAAAATAAAATGGGTGAAGTTTCTGCGGAAATCGCAAAGATAGAATAAAAGACAGGTATAGATTACTATAAAAACAAATAGTCATCAATCATAATTTCTCGACAAATAGCCCCTCCTGCTTGTTGGGAAAACCTTAAAGCAGTGCATAAAAAAGCCCCCGGTTTATCTTGAAAAGCTTTCCTGCAGCTTTTCGAGATAAACCGGAGGCGTCTCTTACTCGTGACGCAGTGCATCGATCGGATTCAGATTTGCAGCTTTTACCGATGGTAAAAGTCCGAAGAGGATGCCGATAGCCATAGAGAATACAACAGAGAAGAGGATGGCCGGAATACTGATAGCAGATGGTGTCTGGGAGATTTTTGAAATGACCTGGGCCATAATGATACCCACCAGAACACCGATGATTCCGCCGAGGCTGGTCAGTACGGCGGCTTCTGTTAAAAACTGGGCCAGAATCCGGCGTTTTCTGGCGCCAATGGCCTTTTTAAGACCGATTTCCCGGGTACGTTCGGTGACGGAAACGAGCATAATGTTCATAACGCCGATACCGCCGACAAGGAGGGAAATGCTGGCAATCCATATGAGCTGCTGATTGGTTGCGGCGCTGAGATCCTGAAGATTTTTTGCCTGTTCCAACAGGTCGGAAGCCTTGTATTTAATATCCGAGGACAGGACAGATGCATTCAGAATATCCGCGCATTTACGTCCGGCAGCGCTCATCTCATCTGTGCTTTTTGCGCGGACAATGAGATTCTGAGGTTCGTCATAGTTATAGACAATCGGCCAGGAGGCATCCGGAATAAACAGGATTCCTCCGCTGCTGGAGGACATATAGTTCATATAATCTTCCATGGAATTGATGACCGGCTTAAAGGTATTGGTTCTCTGGCAGACACCGATGACGGTAAAAAGCTCTCCCTTAATTTCAATGGTTTTATTGATTGGATCGGTTCCGGAAAAGAGGGAGTTGGCCGCGTCCGAATCCAGGATGGCAACCTTTCGGAAATTTTTATAATCGCTATCGGTGAAACCGCGTCCTTTGCGCATCTGATAACCGCAGGTAGAAAAATACTGGTGATCGATGCCATAAATTTTTCCGCCGTTAAAAGCCGTGTTATTGTAATAAATACCTTCAGCATAGTTTCTGGCAACGTAGAGAGAAGCGCTTTCAACACCTTCGACTTCAAGGATACTGTCCAGAGTCTCCGTGTCGATGACGGGAACCCCCTGAGGCAGACCGTTATAGGTGGCTTCATATTCCCAGTCATTTTGATACAGTTTGATTTCAACGGTGTTATTGCCGGAGCCTACCAGATTCTGTTTGATCTGTTCGTTGGTGCCTTTAATGGTAGAAACGATGGAAATAATGGCGGCAATACCGATGATAATACCGAGCATCGTTAAAAAGGAACGCATTTTATGGGACCAGATGCCCTGGAAGGAAAGTCGTATATTTTCAAGCATAATCCGGGCCTCCTTCTAATACATGGCAGGGGAATCGGTTTCTTTGGTCTTAACCCCTTCTTTGACGGATTTTCCATAAGGAAAGGCAATGAGGTCCTCGGTGGTCAGTCCGGAACGGACTTCCTGATAATAACCGTACAGCGTAGCTCCCGCATCGATGGTCTGCTTTTTCAGCCGGCCCCGTTCATCGGCAATAAAGACATAATATTCGCCGTTATCTTCACGGATGTAAGCCTTTGGAAGATAAATAGATTCATTCGGAATACTGTTGTCCGCAATGATGTTTACATTGACGGACTGATTGTTTTTAAATCCGCTGGCATCGGTAAGAACCGCTGTAAAGGGATAATTGGAGGTGTTCGGATTTATGCCGTAGGACTGGGCATTATCGGAGACCGGGTAATCGGAGACGGAGGTGATTTTCGCTTCCGCCATCATACCTGTTTCCATATTTGTTACATTGACCGTCTGGCCGATACTGAGCTGTTCCCGGCGTAGTTCATTGACCGTACCTTTCAGGTAAAAGCCATCCTGGCTGGTTACGGTAATAAACGGAGCGGAAAAATCCACAGCCGATTCCGGGTTGCCAACGGTTTTAACTTCGCCGTTCACTGTGCTGAGAATGGTTCCGTCGGAGACTTCCTTGCGCATTTTTTCATATTTTAATACGGCCTCTTTCCGGTCGATTCCCAGTGTTTTTTGTTTTTTCTCATTTTCCTTTAAACGGGCATCTCTTTCTTCGGAGGTTATACCGTCAAAAGGATTAACTTCGTCTTTATTTTCCGGTTCAACTTCAGATACAAGAACATCCTGGGTATTCATAAATGTATCCAGAGTCATTTCATAAAAATCCTCCGGAATCTGGAAGGTGTATCCGTCCAGATAAATCCGTTTGCCAATGGATGGAAGCTGAAGAAATACAACGATGGGTTCGCCGTTTTTTAGGCCGGTTTCCATATCTTTTCCAATGATCCGGTAAAGAAATTCCGGGGTGATCACTGTTTCCGGAGAGCATTTAACGGTGTAAATGTTTTTCGTGCCGTCTTTCAGAAAAAGGACCGTTTTTTTGTCCAGACGTGCGACAATGGCATCCGGATCAGCGCCTCCCTTATTTGGGGAGGACAGAATCTGAGGTACGTTTGGCTGCATCATGATATCCACATCCTCAGCCCCCGGGTATCCGATGACGGCATCTTTAAGAAGACGGATGTCCCGGTTGACAGCGGAAATCTGAATATCAATGGTGTCAATGGCCAGAGCCTGCATTTCCAGATCCAGATTTGCCAGCGTATTGTCCAGCACCATTAAAGGCGTGCCTACGGTGACGACATCTCCTTCTTTCACGAGAATTTCCTGAATCACCTGATTTTCAGTGATATAAACATCCTGAGTCATATCGGTGGTTACAAAACCGGAAGAAGAATTTTCTTCGCCCCAGTAGGGAATGGATAAAACAGAAACGGGAGTGACTTCGACTTCGGTATTGGCATTTTTGTAGAGGCGGTAGCCGCCGATACCGGCCGCCATCACTGCCACTGCCGCCGTAACGCTAATTGCTGCAATCAGCGGTTTTTTCAATTTCATTTTCTTCCTCCTCCTTTTTTTCTGTCAGAATCCCATCACGGATAATGGCCTGCCGCTTGGCGTGGGACGCTATATCGGCATCATGGGTAATCATAATAATCGTAATTCCTTCATCATTTAATTTCTGGAAAAGTTCCATCACCTGTTCGCCGGATGCGCTGTCTAAAGCGCCGGTGGGTTCATCGGCGAGAAGGATTTTCGGATGATTGACGATGGCCCGGGCAATGGCAACCCGCTGCTGTTGGCCGCCGGAAAGCTGCGTTGGCCGGAAATGCAGGCGGTCGCCGAGACCCACCCGTTCCAGGGCTTCGGTGGCCAGAGCAATACGCTCTTTTTTTGAAATGCCCGCATAGATCAATGGTAAATAGACATTTTCCAGGGCCGTCTGTTTTGGCAGCAGATGAAAGCTCTGGAAGACAAAACCGATATTGTACAGCCGTGTATCCGAGAGCTCGTTATCGGAGTAGGAGAGAACATCTTCACCGTTCAGATGATAAGTACCGGAGGTTGGCTTGTCCAGACAGCCGATAATATTCATCAGCGTTGTCTTTCCTGAACCGGAAGGTCCCATGATCGCCAGATATTGTCCTTCTTCAACGGAGAGAGAGATATCTTTCAGGATATGGACCTCCATGCTTCCCTGCATATAGTCTTTATAAATATGTTCTAATTCAAGAATCATTGAATGTCCTCCTCCATTACAGCTTCGCCGCCGGACATATCCGTCATCATACCGCCGCCCATAGATGCATTTTTTATACACGGCATGCCTTCGCTCAACGTATCTTCAGGGAAGGCGATATAGTCTTCGGCAGTCAGTCCGGAGGTGATTTCATATTCATCCATATTTTCATCATATTCTCCGGTAGTGATTTTCCGTTTTTCCAGTTTGTCATTTTTTCCGGCTGCCCACACATAGGCATCGTTGCCGTCAATGACCAGATAGAAACTGGAGAGCCACAGCCCTTCCTTATCTGTTGTCTGACCCATATCCGGTTCCATGAAAACATGCTGTCCAAGCATCAGAGGTGCGCCATCTTCAATCTCAACATAAAAGTTATAGGAGGAAGATGTGGTCTGTGTATCACTGTTTCCCATCATCATATAGGAATTGCCGTTCGGATTCACCGGATTTTCTGTATCAATTTCGGTGACGGTGCCGTTCCAGGTGAGGCTTTCATCGATTCGTGAGTGGATCAGAATCGGAAGTCCTACAGTAATGGCAGATATATTCTGTTCATTGAGGGTTCCTTTGATCCGGTATTCCTTATTGGATAAAATTGTCATATAAGAGGAATCATCACCGGAACTATACATATTCGGATTTGAACCGTCGTTGATGCTTTTGACAACACCATCGATTTCGCTGTGTACCGTGGCGTTTTCGAGGGATTTTCGAATCTGTTCAGTTTCAACGGTTTTGCTTTTTTGATTGTATTCCGCTCTTTTGGCATCATTCTGGGCGGTGAGAATCTGAGTTGTATAGGAAAACACTTCGCCTTCAGGCGCTTTTTCCTTTTCTTTTTTCAGGGTTTCAATCTGTTCATACAGGGTGGATATTTCGTTGGCAATCCGTTCCAGTTCCAGTTCAGCTTCACTCAGCTTCATCTGGGTTTCATCGGTGTCATAGGAAAATAACGGTGTTCCCTGGGAAACCGTGTCTCCTTCTTTAACAAAAACTTCCTTGATTTTCCGGTCGGAGGCTTTTTGGATTTTTATGGTCTGCTGCGGCTCGACGATGCCGGCAAAACGGTTCACCGTACCGGAAAGGTCTCCGGTGAGTTGGGCAACAGAAGTTGTATAGGCTTCGGCAGCCCCGGCAGAATCGTCAGGCTTTCTGATAAAAAAGAACCAGACAGCAGCTAAAACAGCCAGAAGCAGAGCAGCTCCGGCGCCGATCAGGATGCGTTTTTTCTTTTTGGTCATAGTTTGTCCTCCCAAAATCCATTAATAATCCAAGTATAGCATAAAAGGCCAGAGGAATACAGAGATGGGCACCAATCTTAACAATATTAAGATTTACTTAAGAAATAAAAAAATGTTGATATTACGGAGTTGACAGTGGAAAAAATATATACTATGATGATTAAGTGTATAAAAACGAAGATAGAGACAGTAGCTTTGTGGGAAGTTTTCAGAGAGTCCGGGATGGTGGAAGCCGGATATCAGTAGCACGAGGTCGAAGATCACTCTGGAGTTGTGAACCGAAAGCAGGATATTTTCTGCCAGTAAGGGATCCGGCATCCTGCCGTTACCGGGAGAGCATATGTTGGTATGCTGCATAAGGTGGTATCATGATTGTTTTAGGGCTTTCATCCTTTGCGGTGGAGGCCCTTTTTTTATGAAGGCCGGATGGGATATTTTCGGGCTTAGAAGTATAAGAATGGAGGAATTATTGTGTACGACAAAGTTTCTACGAACATGAATTTTGTGGAAAGAGAGAAAAATATTGAAAAATTCTGGAAAGAAAAGGATATTTTCAAGAAGAGTATTGATTCCCGGAAGAAAGCGCCGGAATATACGTTTTATGACGGACCGCCAACGGCCAATGGAAAACCCCATATCGGCCATGTTCTGACTCGTGTTATCAAGGATATGATTCCGCGTTACCGCACAATGAAGGGATATAAGGTTCCGAGAAAAGCGGGATGGGATACCCATGGGCTTCCGGTGGAACTGGAAGTTGAAAAGCTCCTCGGTCTCGATGGCAAAGAACAGATTGAAGAATATGGTCTGATTCCTTTTATTGATAAATGTAAAGAAAGTGTGTGGAAATATAAAGGCATGTGGGAGGACTTTTCCAGTACCGTCGGTTTCTGGGCGGATATGGAACATCCATATGTTACTTATAATGATGATTATATTGAATCTGAATGGTGGGCATTAAAGAAAATCTGGGAAAAGAGCCTTTTATATAAAGGATTCAAAGTAGTGCCTTACTGTCCGCGCTGCGGCACCCCTCTGTCCGCCCAAGAGGTTGCTCAGGGTTATAAGGATGTTAAAGAACGTTCCGCGATCGTGCGTTTTAAAGTCGTTGATGAAGACGCCTATATTCTGGCCTGGACAACAACACCATGGACACTGCCATCCAACGTGGCTCTCTGTGTGAATGCGGAGGAGGACTATGTCAAAGTTAAGGCGGCTGACGGCTATACGTATTATATGGCAGAAGCGCTTCTGGATACGGTTCTCGGAAAACTGAAGACAGAGGATGCTCCGGCTTATGAAGTTCTGGAAACATTTAAAGGGAAAGCTCTGGAATATAAAGAATACGAGCCTCTTTATGAAGCTGCAGCAAAAATTGCCGAAAAACAGAAGAAGAAAGCCTTCTATGTATTATGCGATGAATATGTAACTCTGACGGATGGTACCGGGGTTGTTCATCAGGCGCCGGCATTTGGTGAAGATGATGCCCGTGTCGGACGCAGATATGATATGCCTTTTGTACAGCTTGTTGATGCCAAAGGGAATATGTCCGAAGAAGCACCTTTTGCAGGAACATTTGTGAAAAAAGCGGATCCATTGATTCTTGATGATTTAAAGAGCCGTGGACTGTTATATGACGCTCCGAAGTTTGAGCACAGTTATCCGCACTGCTGGCGTTGTGATACACCGCTGATCTATTATGCAAGAGAATCCTGGTTTATCAAGATGACAGAAGTCAAGGAGGATTTAATCCGCAATAATAACACGATCAACTGGATTCCTGAGAGTATTGGTAAAGGCCGCTTTGGAGACTGGCTGGAAAATGTTCAGGACTGGGGTATCAGCCGTAACCGTTACTGGGGAACTCCGCTGAACATCTGGGAATGTGAATGTGGTCATCAGCATGCGATCGGAAGCCGTCAGGAGCTGGTAGAGATGAGCGGTAATGAAGCGGCGGCAACGGTGGAACTGCATCGTCCGTATATTGATGAGATTACAGTGACCTGTCCGAAATGCGGTAAACCGATGAAGCGGGTACCGGAAGTTATCGACTGCTGGTTTGACTCCGGTTCCATGCCATTTGCACAGCATCACTATCCATTCGAAAATGAAGAAGTTTTCAAGGCCCAGTTCCCGGCAGACTTTATTTCGGAAGCCGTGGATCAAACCCGTGGCTGGTTCTATTCACTGTTGGCAATTTCCACATTGCTTTTCAATGAAGCGCCTTATAAAAATGTTATTGTCCTCGGACATGTACAGGATGAAAACGGACAGAAGATGAGTAAATCCAAGGGAAATGCGGTAGATCCTTTCAATGCACTGGAAACCTATGGCGCTGATGCGATCCGTTGGTACTTTTATGTAAACTCCGCGCCGTGGCTGCCAAATCGCTTCCATGGCAAGGCGGTGATGGAAGGACAGCGTAAATTTATGGGGACATTGTGGAATACCTATGCATTTTTTGTGCTGTATGCGAATATTGATGAATTTAATCCGTCAAACTATGAATTGGAATACGATAAATTATCCGTTATGGATAAATGGCTGCTGTCCAAACTGAATACACTGGTTAAGACGGTGGATGCAGATCTGGGAAGCTATAAGATTCCGGAGGCTGCCCGGGCACTCCAGGAATTCGTGGACGATATGAGTAACTGGTATGTACGCCGGAGCCGTGAACGTTTCTGGGCAAAGGATATGCCTCAGGATAAAATCAATGCCTACATGACATTGTATACAGCCCTTGTGACAGTGGCAAAAACAGCGGCACCGATGGTTCCTTTTATGACCGAGGATATTTATCAGAATCTGGTATGCCATGTGGATGCTTCCGCACCGGAAAGTATTCATCTCTGTGACTTCCCGGAAGTCAATGAGGCATTTATTGACCGTGAACTGGAAGAAAACATGGAACTGGTTCTGCAGATTGTTGTTGCCGGCCGTGCATGCCGTAACACTGCCAATATTAAGAACCGTCAGCCAATCGGAAAAATGTATGTGAAAGCAGGCTTCCAGCTTCCGGAATTCTATCAGGAAATTGTTGAAGATGAACTGAATGTTAAAGCGATGGAATTTGCTGAAGATGTCAGTGCGTTTACATCCTATACTTTTAAACCTCAGCTTCGCACGGTCGGACCGAAATACGGTAAGCTGCTCGGCGGTATTAAACAGGCTCTCAGCAGCATTGACGGAAATAAAGCGATGGCTGAATTAAAAGAAACAGGTTTACTGACACTGGAAATTAACGGTGAGAAAGTTGAATTAGCCGAAGAGGATTTACTGATTGATTCTGCACAGACAGAAGGTTATGTTGCTGTGACAGATAAAAATGTGACGGTTGTTCTGGACACACAACTGACAGAGGAACTGATTGAAGAAGGCTTTGTACGTGAAATCATTTCCAAAGTACAGACAATGCGTAAAGAAGCGGATTTCGAAGTGACGGATCACATTGTTCTTTATATGGAAGGAAATGACAAACTGAAGGGTATTGCGGAAAAGAACAGGGAGGCTGTTAAGAAGGATGTTCTTGCAGAAGATGTTGTTTTCGGCAGCAGTGATGGTTATGTCAAGGAATGGAACATCAATGGTGAGACAGTGACCATGGGTGTTAAAAAAGCCTGAATCTATTCAAATAAATGGAGGGAGCTGTATTGGAAATGAACCATGAAACATTGGCAATAAACCCGACATCTAATGGATTTGACAGAGAAGTATTTAAAAAAGAAATTTTATCGAATTTAAAATTGCAGTATCGTAAAACGCTGGATACGGCAACACAGCAGGAAATTTTCCAGGCGGTATCTTTTGCAGTGAAGGATTTCATTGTGGACCGGTGGATCGCTACGCAGAAAGCCTATCAGAAAAAAGACCCGAAATTCGTTTACTACCTTTCCATGGAATTTCTTATGGGCAGAGCCCTGGGTAATAACCTGATCAATCTCTGTTGTTATAAAGAGGTAGCGGAAGTCCTTAAAGAGATGGGACTGGATATGAATGTCATTGAAGACCAGGAGCCGGATGCGGCTCTTGGCAATGGCGGTCTGGGCCGTTTGGCAGCCTGCTTTATTGAGTCCCTTTCTACATTGAATTATCCGGTTTATGGCTGTGGTATCCGCTATAAATACGGTATGTTCAAACAGGAGATTAAGGATGGTTATCAGATCGAAGTACCGGATAACTGGCTGGAAAACGGCAACCCATTTGAAATGAAACGGCCGGAATATGTTCAGACGGTTAAGTTCGGTGGGTATGTACGTATCGAATGGGACAATGAACACCAGAGAAACCGTTTTATTCATGATGGCTACGATGCGGTTCAGGCCATTCCTTATGATATTCCGGTGGTTGGCTATGGAAATAATGTGGTTAATGCCCTGAGAATCTGGGATGCGAAGCCGGTTCAGGAATTTAATCTGGCATCTTTTGATAAAGGGGATTATCTTCAGGCGGTAGAGCAGGAAAATCTGGCAAGAAATATTGTTGAAGTGCTTTACCCGAATGATAATCATTACAGTGGTAAGGAACTCCGGCTTAAGCAGCAGTATTTCTTTGTATCTGCAAGTATTCAGCTTGCGATTCAGAAATATAAGGAAACCCATTCGGATCTGCATAAGCTTCCGGAAAAAGTCTGCTTCCAGTTAAATGATACCCACCCGACAGTTACTGTGCCGGAACTGATGCGTATTCTTGTGGATGAGGAAGGCATGGAATGGGATGAGGCCTGGGAGATTACAACAAAGTGTTGTGCATATACCAATCATACAATTATGGCTGAAGCTCTGGAAAAATGGCCGGTGGATTTATTTATGCGCCTGCTTCCGAGAATTTATCAGATTGTACAGGAGATTAACCGCCGTTTTCTTATTCAGGTGGAAGAACGGTATCCAAACCAGTACAATAAGATTCGAAATATGGCCATTCTCTATGAAGGCCAGGTTCGTATGGCCAATATGGCAATTGTTGCCGGATTTTCCGTCAACGGTGTTGCACGCCTTCATACAGAGATTCTGAAAAAACGGGAATTAAAAGATTTTTATGAGATGATGCCGGAGAAATTCAATAATAAAACCAATGGTATTACTCAGAGACGGTTCCTTCTCCATGGGAATCCACTGCTGGCTGAGTGGGTCAGCAAAAAAATCGGAACCGATGAATGGATTACAGATCTTGCCTTAATTAATGGTTTGGAAAAATATGCGGATGATCCGAAGGCTCAGAAGGAATTTATGGATATCAAATATCAGAATAAACTCCGTCTGGCAGAATATATTAAAATCCATAATCAGATTGATGTGGATCCGAACTCTATTTTTGATGTTCAGGTAAAACGTCTCCATGAATATAAACGTCAGCTGTTAAACATCCTTCACGTGATGTACCTGTATAATCAGTTGAAGGCCAATCCGAATATGGATTTTTATCCGACGACATTTATTTTCGGAGCCAAGGCTGCGGCCGGTTATAAACGGGCGAAGGAAACCATTAAACTGATCAATTCGGTAGCGGATACCATCAATAACGATCCGTCGATTAACAGCAAGATTAAAGTGGTATTTATTGAAAACTACCGGGTGTCCAATGCAGAAATTATTTTTGCGGCCAGTGATGTTTCCGAACAGATATCCACAGCAAGTAAAGAAGCTTCCGGTACAGGAAATATGAAATTCATGCTGAATGGTGCAGTGACCCTTGGAACGATGGATGGCGCCAATGTGGAAATCGTAGAGGAAGTCGGTGCGGAGAACGCCTTTATTTTCGGCATGTCTTCAGAGGAAGTCATGGCCTATGAAGCCAATGGCGGTTATCATCCGGCGGACATTTATCATAATGACGGGGATATTAAGAAGATACTGGATCAGCTGGTGGATGGTACCTTCAGTCACGGTGACCGGGAAATGTTCCGGGAAATTTATTCTTCGTTCCTGGCGCCTTCCTATGGCCGGGCAGACCAGTATTTTATTCTGAAGGATTTCCGGTCCTATGCGGAAGCTCAGGCGAGAGTGAACAAGGCCTATCAGGATAGAAGCCGCTGGGCGAAGATGGCTATGCTCAATACAGCGAAATCCGGTAAGTTTACATCAGACCGGACGATTGAAGAATATGTCAGAGATATCTGGCATCTTGAAAAAGTACAGGTAGAATTCTGATTTCAGGATCAGGGAAACTTTAATAGAATCGTCAGAACCTGGTTTTCGTATTCTGCTTCGATTTTTCCGCCCATATCTTCGGTGAGCATCCGGGCGATGGAAAGACCAAGGCCCGTGGCGCCTTTTCGGTTATCTACCGTATAGAACCGGTCGAAGAGATGGGCGGCCTGGACTTTGTCCAGAGAAGCGGCCGGATTTTGAAAAAGGATAGAGCCATCTTCGGACAGACGGAGGGAGAAACTTCCGTCACTGTATTTCAGTGCATTGCTTATAATATTGGATAAGATCCGGGAAAGAGCCTGAGCGTTCAGTTTACGGTATACAGGTATATCCGGAATGCAGATATCCGGCTCGATGGCGGCTGCTTTAAAGGCACCGTAGTAGGCGGCGATGCATTCCTCAAGGGCGCTGTTCAGACAGATATTTTCACGGGATTCATACTGTGTGCTGGACAGAATCATAGAGTACCGGAATAATTCTTCCGTCAGATCTTTCATGGTCTGGATACGGTTTTCGATAATTGCGAGATATTGACGGGATGTTTCCGGAAGTTCTTCCTGAGAAAGCAGATCCATATAACCGCAGATGGCGGTCAGGGGTGTGCGCAGATCATGGGAAATATTTGTGATGGCCTCTTTAACTTCGCGGTCACCACGGATAAAACGTATATGTTCTTTACGAAGCAGCTTTAGCTGCCGGTCGATACCGGCAGCCAAAGCTCTTATTTTTTTATCGGAACAGGAAATATCAATGCCGACATTTGTATCTTCACGGAGCCGCCCGGCAAAATCTTTGCTGAGCTCTTCTGTCGCCCGGCGCATAGAAAAAATTTTTATGATGCAAAGCAGGAGAAGAATACCAAGTGTTATACATAAAGCAAAAAGAAATGTTATCATAGCGACTCCTTTAAAAGTTATTTGATATCTTTTCGATGGAAAGCCAGCAGGCCAATAAGATTGCACAGCAGCGTAATAACTGCGGAATACAGGGCCAGAAGCCATGGCTGGGATACTTCCGTTTGGGTTAACTGCATAGACTGGCAGCCGGGCAGGAAATTGTTAAGGAATTCATAGATTTCCCGTTTCGTGCCTGTTAAGTAATGGGGATTCGGAACGGTGTCAATGATCATTTCACCCTGGGCATTGGTTACCAGCGCCTGAGTCATTTCCGGCTGAGATAATGCCAGAAAAATCCAGACGCCGATAAAGAGCAGGACAAAAGCAGTCAGTATACTGAGGATTGCCGTATGAGCCTTGCTGGAGCTGAGCATGCCAATCAGGTTGAAAATAGCTCCATAGGCAATACATAGAAGCAAAGTGTCTAAAAGCAGAAGCCGGAGGGTGGATGCCGGCATTTGAAGCTGTCCCATTAAAGGAAGGCCGATGATATCTGTCAGGAACAGTGTGGCGAAGCAGATAAAAACGCTGGCGGCAGCACAGGTGAAAAAGCTGGTCAGATAAATCTGACTTCGTGTCCGGCCGACAATGATTTTATTACGGATGGTACCATCGCTGTATTCGGTACCGGTAAACAGACTGATGACGACAGCGATCAAAATACCGAAGATGGAAAGACCGGAGAAGAACACCGAGTCCAAAGGCAGGGGATTTTCGTATCGGATCATGTTTGTATAGGTGGAGACCAGAATGAGCTGGCTATATCCAAGCAGGACAAAAAAACAGATCCAGAAAATCCGGCTCCTGGTAAGACAGTGGAAATTTGAACGTAAGAGTTTAGTCATGGTTTTCACCTCCAAGCAGCCGGATATAATAGCTTTCAAGACTCTCATCTTTTTCATAAATGGCTTTCAGATGACCGCCTCGGGCAGAAAGCTTCATAACCAGTTCGGTGACATCCACCGGGCCGTAAATATCGGCTTCGGTTTTCGTAAGGATTTTATATTCAAGTCCGGCTTCATCCAGAATACAGGAAAGAACTGCCGTGTCAGATACGTCTGCATGAACGCCCTTGCGGCAGGCGCCTTCTAAATCTCTGGCGCTGATTTCCTTAATTATATGGCCCTTATCGATAAAGCCGTAGTGGGTGGCCAGTCGGGAAAGCTCGTCTAAAATGTGACTGGAAATAAGAAAGGTAATCTGATGTTCCTGGTTTAATTTCAGGATGAGCTCACGCATCTCTACGATACCCTGAGGGTCCAGACCGTTGACCGGTTCGTCCAGCACAAGGAAATCCGGGTCTCCGGCGAGGGCCACGGCAATGCCGAGGCGCTGGCGCATACCAAGAGAAAAATCTTTTACTTTTTTTCTTCCGGTGCGTGCAAGTCCGACCAGTTCCAGAAGTTCCCGGATGCCGTCAAAGGACGGACGGCCTAAAATCATGTACTGGTGCCGCAGATTTTCTTCTGCGGTCATATGCAGGTAAATGGATGGTGTTTCGACCACAGCCCCCATACGCCGACGGGATTTTGACATAGCGTTTTTTCCGTAGGTGCTGCCATAGAGGGTATAGGAACCGCCGGTGGGGTGTTGGAGTCCGCAGATCAGGCGGATGAGAGTTGTTTTTCCGGCGCCGTTTTTGCCGACGAAGCCATAGATGGCGCCCTTAGGGACATGCATGGATAAATCAGAAAGGGCCTTAAAATGTCCATAATGTTTGGAAAGAGCGCAGGTTGTTAAAACATATTCCATGGTGTTTGCCTCCTTGTGTTTGATAGGGCAAGTTTAACAGGAAGGGGTTAAGGCGCCGGTAAAGAAAACAGTAAAGAAAGGGTAAAGATTAATCGTCTCTCAATTTAAATCCGATTCCCCATACAGCTTCGATATAATCCTTTCCGTTAATTTCCCGGAGTTTTCTTCGAAGATTGCTGATATGGACTTTGAGGGAGCTTTCCATACAGTCGGGGGTGTCCTGACTGATACGGTCTAAAATCAGGGATTTGGTAATGACTTGTTTCGGATTCTGCATTAATAATTTCAGAATCGCATATTCGGTTTTGGTCAGATGGACCGGGCTTTCAGCTACCTGAACAGAGTGGGAACGGGTATCCAGCTTTAATTCCCGAAAATTCAGCAGTTGTCTGCGGGAATCGGGCTTTACTGTTCTGAGCTGTACGGCAATCCGTGCCAGAAGCTCCTTTGTGTCAAAGGGTTTGGTCAGATAATCGGCAGCGCCGGACATCAATACGTCTACTTTATTGTCGATATCCATTTTTGCGCTGATAACGATGACAGGAATATCCTGTATTTCGGCCAGTACGGCTTCACCGGAAAGGCCGGGAAGCATCAAATCTAAAAGAATCAGATCCGGCCGGTATTCCTTCAGAAGGAGCAGGGCTTCCGTGCCCGAGTAAGCCCGCAGCAGGGAATAGCCATTTCGGCGCAAAATTTCTTCCAGCATATTTCCAATATAAACATCATCATCAATAATAGCAATTGTATACATCATAGGACTCCTTTGCTGAGGGATCAACAGATCCGGAAGAGTTGGTTTCTGGTGAAAAAATCTCCTCCCGTTTTCGTCGGGGAGGAGACTGGAGGTGATGACACAGGGATAATAACCGGTGAATTCTTTCTTAAATATGCAGAATGATGCAGGCAATCCGAAAATAAATGATCAGGGACAGTGCATCAACAATGGTCGTAATAAAGGGGCTGGCCATAACCGCCGGGTCAAAGCCCAGACGTTTTGCCAGAATGGGAAGCAGACAGCCGACAATTTTGGCAAAAATGACGGTGGTGATCAGCGTCATACAGACAACTGCAGCAATCGGAACTGTTACCCGGTCCAGAATGAGCAATTTGATGAAATTGGCTCCGGCCAGCGTAATGCCTACCAGAAGCCCTACCCGAAATTCTTTCCACAGAATACTCAAAGTATCACTGTAGGAGATTTCGTTCAGGGAAAGGCCGCGGATAATGGATACGGAAGCCTGGCTTCCGGCATTGCCGCCGGTATCCATGAACATCGGGATAAAGGCCGTCAAAACCACGTAGGATGCAAGGGCTGTCTCATAAGAGGAAATAATTTTTCCGGTAAATGTTGCCGAAATCATTAAAAGTAATAGCCAGGGAATACGTTTCTTCCAGGTTTCCATAACGCCGGTTCTCATATAGGATTTATCGGTCGGCGTAATAGCGGCCATCATTTCCATATCTTCGGTGGTTTCCTGCTGTAAAATATCAATAATGTCATCGACGGTAATGATCCCGACCAGACGGTTTTCACTGTCAACGACCGGAAGGGAAGTAAAGTCGTATTTCTGGAAAAGCTGTGCAACCTTTTCCTGGTCCATCTTTGTGTTGACGGAAATAACATGGTCTTCCATGATGTTCCGCATCGTTTCCACCGGGTCGCTGAGCAGCAAACGGCGCAGCGATACGGCGCCGACCAGGCGGCGGTGAGGACTGAGAATATAGCAGGTGTTAATTGTCTCTTTATCGATGCCCTCCAGACGGATTTTCCGCAAAGACTGTTCGACGGTATAATCTTCTTTCAGGTCCATGAATTCTACGGTCATAATACTTCCGGCAGAATCGTCCGGGTACTGGAGCAGGTGGTTGATATCCCTTCGGGTTTCGGGATTTGCAGCCGTTAAAAGCTTTTTAACGACGTTGGCCGGCATTTCGTCAAATAAATCCGCCGCATCATCCGCATTCAGGTTGTCTAAAATGAGACCGGCCTCTTTTTCGGACAGGGTGACGATGATATCCTGTTCAACTTCAATGGGAAGATAAGAAAAAGCGTCAGCGGCCAGAGACTTTGGTAAAAGACGAAAAATCTTCGTGCGTTCACTTTCAGGAAATTTCTCAATCAGCACGGCGATATCTGCCGGATTCATTTCCGCGATTTCCCGCCGTGCTTCCAGGTAGTGCCGGTTTGCTAATAATTCGTTAATTTTATTAAACATCGCAATTCTCCTTTTCGGTATGTAGTTTTTATGAAGCTTTTAGGCTCAGGCCCGGGAACATCGGGAAAACTTTCGATATGCTGTTTCATAAAAACCACCTGCCTTTCGGGAAAAAATTGATGCGCAAAAAATGCTTATGCAACAGTATACCACAAAAATACATTTTCCACCAACTATTGTTTTTTGAAGAATATGGTATATAATGAAAAAATGAAAAAGGATGTGAGAATATGAAGATCCATAAGACCTTGTTAAAAAATATAATGGGTAAATCTCTTTATACGTATCCTGACAATACAACGGCGGGAGATGAAAATTTTAAGCTCTCATTTTCAGTGAGCCAGCTGAAAGAGGAAACGCCGGAAGAATTCGGCGGGGATACTTTGTCCGGTTATCATGTGTTTTTAGAAGGACGGGGACGGTGCAGTTACAGTGACGGACGCAGTTTTGAAATGGAATCTTTAAAGGTGCGTTCCTGTGAAGAAGGTGAAAGACTCTGTGTTACAGGCCGTGGATGCCTGTTTCATATGGTGATGGATGGCGGTGTCCGGGGCTTTATCCGGACATTTAAACCGGAAAAGATGGTTTCTATGCGTATTGGTGAAGGCGTTGGCGGCTGTGTCATGGCATTTTTGGGAATCGACGGCGGCTTTCGTATGGAAGCGGGGGAAGAAATACTTTTCTGTGAAAAAGGAGAAATCCTTTTTCTCGAAATGAAGCAAAAAGAATTCAGCCAGTTGAAAATTTGGCCGGAACGGGAAGGCATGGAGATTCTCTCTGCCAATGGTGTGCTGCTGAGTCCTTATGATTTCGGAAAATACATTGGCGTACGTTTTCTGGAACGGGGCGAAGGGACGTGCAAAGCCAGACTCGATATACGTCCGGAGCATATGAATCCCATCGGAACCGTTCATGGCGGGTGTTTATTTACGCTGGCGGATGCGACCTGCGGCATTGCGGCATCATCTACCGGAGGTGTTTGTACTACGGTGAACAGCAACATTCAGTTTTTAAATGCGGCATTTTATCCGAAATATTTGATTGCTGAAGCGGTTCAAAAAAAAATCGGAGGTAAATTAAGAAACTTTCTGGTCGAAGTGCGGGATGATAAACAGATATTGATTTGTACTGTAGATTTTGTTTTTTACAATCTTCAGAAATAAATGGCGAGAAGGGTTAGTTGATAAAGGAGGGGCTTTGTGATAAAATATCAGCGTATATTTTATCCTGTAGAGTTTAACTTCAAAGAATGCAATAGCGGAGGAAGAGTAATGGACGATTATAGTTTTGTAATAACCACGGATACCTGTTGTGACTTGCCGAAAACCTATCTTGAAGAGAACGGTGTTGATATTGTTACATTATATTATAATATGAATAACGTTGCTTACGGCGGAAAGCTGAAGATGGATGTTAAAGAGTTTTATGACAGGATGCGTTCCGGAGAAATGCCGACAACGATGGCAGCGAACCCTGAAGAACTTCAGGAGATGTTTGAAAAATATCTGAAGGATGGAAAAGATGTGCTTCATCTGGCCTTTTCATCCGAACTCAGCAGCAGTTATAATAATGCGGCAATTGTTGCCCGGGATTTAAATGAAAATTACAAGGACCATAAAGTGATTGTTATTGATACACTTTCAGCATCCCTGGGGCAGGGACTTGTTGTCCATAAGGCATTAGAACTGAGAAAACAGGGGAAATCCGTTGAAGAAACCAGCGAATGGGTGGAAGCGAACAAACTTCATTTCTGCCATCAGTTTACGGTGGATGATCTGAACCATCTTTACCGCGGCGGCCGTGTTTCAAAGCTGACAGCGATTGCGGGGACACTGATTCAGATTAAACCGATTCTTCATGTGGACAACGAAGGAAAGCTGATTCCGATCGGAAAAACCAGAGGCCGGAAGAAAGCGCTGCAGGCTTTGGTGGATAACATGGAGCGCACGATTGGAAGCTACAGGGATAAGAATGATGTGGTATTTATCAGCCACGGGGATGCCCTGGAAGATGCTCAGTATGTGAAAAAGCTTGTCAAAGAGCGTTTTGGTATTGAAAACTTTTTGATTCATACGGTCAGCCCGACGATAGGTTCCCATTCAGGTCCGGGAACGATCGCATTGTTTTATATGGGTGACCGGCGGTAAACAGAATAAAAAGATTCTCTTCGGAAAACTGCAGAAAAGCTTTCCAAAGAGAATCTTTTTTTAAAATTCTTTATTCGATGCCCCGAAGGAAGACCTTTGAGATATAATCCTGCATCATGGCCTGAATAGCCTGAAGTTCCAGTTTGGAATAGCTGGAAAAAATCGGCATAATAACATCTTCCGAAGGAACATAAGATTGTAAGTAGTAAGCCTGAGAGCCCTTGAGCCATTCGGCAATTTCATGCATATCATCCACAGAGTGAAGTTCCTTCACGACGGTGG
>DBGCEW010000016.1:0-2847 GCA_048357495.1 Frisingicoccus sp. | reverse complement strand
AAGGCGATTTACACACCGGATGTGCCGATTATCGGATACCGGCTTCTTTCAAAAGAAATTACTTATATTTATAAAATCGGTGATACCGTTCTTGAAGGTTACGCTTATTTCCAGAAAGAAAACGGCGTATGGTATGGCTATAAGTTTGTAGAGAAAACGCTGGTACAGGAAAGTAATGTATTTACAAAAAATACAATTCAGATACCGTATACAGTGAATGGTGATTATATTATCCGGAATCTTGAAGCGGATGGAAATATTCAGCTGAATCCAAATGTTTCCGGCGAATACAAACTTACAGTAAATATCGAAGGCGATGTTTTAACTTCCGGTGAAAAGAATGTTACATTTAATGGCTCCGGACATGTGACTATGAATATGGCTCAGAATGGAACCTTTGGCGGAGAAAATGCCAATGTAACTATTCTTGCGGAACAGGTAACATCTTCTGCAGCAGGAATTTCTGCAGGCATTATCGGAAAGACAGTCACCGTTACGACAAAGAACGGATTTGGAACAGAAACCAATCCGGTGGCAGTGACCGTGAAGGATTCCACAGGCGGCGGCTTTAACACGACCGAACAGAATCAAGGTTCGGTTTATCTTGAAAGCTATAGCGATTTTTATGCAGGAAAATTGACAGTGCCTGATACGGAAGTTATTTCTATGAATCTTCATAAAAACAATCTTTTCGGTATCAACAGCAGTCATATTTTGAAAGGCGGAACCCTGATCATTATCGATGCCGGAAATATTGGCACAGATACAGAGAGAATCCAGACAGTCATTGGAAATGGCGGATTTTATGTGACAGCCAATGGTGATGTTTATCTGAATCAGAAGGGCGATGCCCGGATTCAGTATCTGGAAGCTCTGAATCGTCTGGAACTGACCGCGACAGGAAGTATTTTAAATATTTCTGACGGGGTTGCCATCCGGGCGAAGGATATCCTCCTTAATGCGGGCAAAGCGGTCGGAACCGATGAAAAACCGTTGACGATGGCACAGCTTTCTATGGGCAGTCTGGAAGTTATTGCAAGAGACAGTCTGTGGCTGGATAATCGGAGCGATGACCTTAACCTTATTTCTGTAATCAGTACAGACGGTAATGTCACAATTCTGAGTCAGTCAAATATCTTTGATATCGGTGATGGCAGCGAAGAAACCCTTCAGGCACAAAAGGTGACTCTCGAAGCGGGAAATGTTATTGGAACAGAAGACACGCCATTGACAGTCAAAACAGCTGTGCTGGAAGCAACAGCCGGAAAGCAGATTTGGATAAATGCACAGGCCAGTGATCTGGAAGTCCTGTTAAAGGCCCTGGAAGTCCATTTGAATGCATTCACCGTGAATGGCAGTGTTGAGACAGATGTGTTGGATGTAACTACAGACGGAGATATCCGGTTGAACACATCCGCCATCAACGGTCTGCTGGATATACAGCAGATGCTCACCAGGACAGGCAATATCTATCTGATTTCAGAAGATTCTGTGCATATGGCGGAAGGCCAGGCCAGAGGCGAAATTGAAATTACTGTCCGGAAAGGGGATCTGATCATTGATCAGATGACCGCCCAAAAAGGTATTCAGCTTTTTGCAGAGGGCTCGATTCTTAATTGTTTACAGCATACGATCCCTGGTGAAGAGAGTCAGCCGACAGTGGTGACTGACCGACTGGAAATGAATGCCGGAAATAAGATTGGTGCGGCGGAAAACAACATGATCACGAAGGCTTACAGTGATACCGGGGAACTGATGCTGACAGTCTCCGCAGGCAATGGTATTTATATCTATGACCTGAGTGATGTGCTTTTGCTGGAAAAGGTTTCCAGTGCAGAGGGCAGTATTGAACTGACCGCCGATGGCCATTTGAAGAATGGACTTCCGGAAGATTCTGCTGAAGCCAATGTGACCGGCAAAAATATTTGTATCACTGCAGCTATCGCAGGTGAAGCGGATAAACCGTTGCGGACAAATCTCATTGTGGATGACAGTCTTCCATCCGACGAAAATGCATTAACGATTCGTACGGAAGGCGATATTACCGCCCATGATATCGGAACAGAAGGTATTTTGCCGATTACTGAAATGATCAGTAAAGATGGCAGCGTGGACTTCAAAGCCGACCGTTCCACAGAAATTAATATTCTGAATGCAGAAAATGGAAGTATTACCATGCGCGTTGACGGTGACTTCGATATGAAGGAACTGAAGGCGGGTAAAGCGGTGAACATTTTCGCATCCGGAAATATTACGGGACGGGTTCAGGGTGATCTGATTGTCGGAAATCTGGTTGCAGGCAGTGCTGAAACCGGCAAAGATATTACATTGACCGTTGTTGATGGAAGTATCCTTAATGGACTGACAGAAGATGTGGAAAATCCGGTGAACCTTGATGGCGTGAATATTCAGCTGATTACAGAGGAAACTGAGGGCAGTGACGCTGTTTCGGGTGTCGGAGTTAAAGAAAAACCAATCATCATCCGGACCGGCTCCGGCGGACAGTTGGATGTCATCAGTGCTGATGATGTATATCTGACGGATGTCGGCACAGCAAAAGAAAACGGAGAGCTGCAGATTGGAACGATGTCTTCCGAAACGGGTGAGATTGTCCTGATTACAGCCAGAGATACCTCGATTCGTGAAATGTCTGCGGTTCAGGATGAAGTTACTGTAGAAACCGGTGGCGGCATTAGGATAGGAATGCTGACCACACCAAAGATGACCTTGAAGGCAGAGGGGCCGATCGATATCACTTCGGAAGAAGATATTGTTCTGGATGAAGTGAATGACGGCGAAGGAATCACACAGATTCAGAACCTGACCAGCCAGAAGGGCAGCATCCTT
>DBGCEW010000015.1:0-11115 GCA_048357495.1 Frisingicoccus sp. | reverse complement strand
ATACTGAATCCGCTGCTCATTATGATTGTAATGACGATTGTATTTTCCCATATGTTTCGGGCCGGAATTGAAAATTTCCCGGTATATCTTTTAGCCGGACAGGCAGTTTTTGATTTTATCCGTAACTCAACGACCATGGCCATGTATTCGGTGCTGGATAATGCGGCGTTGATTAAGAAGATTTATGTGCCGAAGTATATTTTTACCCTGTCGAGAATTACAAGTACGATGGTGGATTTTGTTTTCTCAATGGGCGCCCTGTTCCTCGTGATGCTTGTTACGCGGACAGCCTTTACACCATACATGCTGGCGATTCCCGTACTTGTTCTTCAGGTATATATTTTTGCCTGCGGACTGGGATTTTTCCTTTCCGCAGCCAATGTATTTTTCCGGGATATGCAGTATATTTACGGGGCCTTCATGGTAGCATGGCAGTATGTCACACCATTGTTTTACCCGTTGGAATTATTGCCGGGATGGCTGCAGACACTGGTCACATGGGTGAATCCGGCATTTTATTATGTGGAACACTTCAGAGATCTGGTACTTTACGGCTGTTTTCCAACGGCAAGGGTATTCTGGGGCGGCTGGATTTTTGCCTTTATCATGCTGGCTTTTGGGCTGGTGGTATTTAAAAAATCGCAGGATAAATTTATTTTATATTTCTAGGAGTGCGGAAGATGGAACAGGATTATGTTGTGGATATTGATCATCTGACGATACGGTTTAATCTGGCGTCAGAAAAGATCAGTGATTTAAAAGAGTATTTTGTAAAATTGATGAAACGTGAGTTAATGTTTCAGGAGTTTCTGGCACTTCAGGATGTGAATCTGAAGGTAAAACGGGGCGAATCCTGGGGGCTGATCGGCGTCAACGGTTCCGGAAAATCAACCCTTTTAAAGGCGGCCTGTGGTATTTTGAAACCTTATAAGGGGAGCATACAGATTAATGGAAGCATTGCGCCGCTGATCGAGCTGGGTGCAGGATTCGATTATAATATGACGGCCCGGGAAAATATATTTCTGAATGGGACGGTGCTTGGACATTCCAGAAAATTTATGCAGGAGCATTTTGATGAAATTGTCGATTTTGCAGAGCTTCATCAGTTTTTGGATGTTCCGATCAAGAACTTTTCATCCGGTATGCAGGCCCGGCTCGGGTTTGCCATTGCGACGATGGTCCGGCCGGATATACTGGTTGTTGACGAAATTTTGTCAGTGGGAGATTATCAGTTTCAGCAGAAATGTTATCAGAGAATGCAGGAGATGCTGGATGGCGGAACAACCCTTCTCTATGTCTCCCATGATATTCATTCGGTTAAAAACCTCTGTGACCACGCAATCTGGCTGGAAAAGGGCCATGTGCGCAAAAGCGGTCTGGTCGATGAAGTTTGCGATGAATATATGCAGGTAAACAGATAATTCAAATTGGGGATGACATATGATTATACAAAAAATAGTATTTCCTGAAAGTCCGGATATGGATAAGAGCTTATACTACCGGGTTAAAGGGGGTTCTGCGGAGGCAGAAACGTCAGAGGTTGTTTTAAAACGTCAGGGGATTTTGGATTTAGTCACTTATTTCAATAGTTTTTCTGCCGGAAAGTGGAAAAAATATACAAAATTGAAGTGTCTGGAAATTGCTCTGGATTTTTCCGGTCATATTTCCGTTGCCTTATATCATAAAAAGATGGCCGGAGAGCATCTGGTATCCAGAGGTCTTCAGAAAATCGAATTAAAATCTGAAGGAAGAGAGACAAGGACATTTTCTGTTGGCACACTTCCGGAGGCTGGGATTATTGGCCTTGTCATTACGTCCATGGAAGACGGGACGGTTATTTACGGTGGTCATTACGGAACCTCAGAGGTGATTGAAAAAGAGGATATCCATATCGGCATCGGAATCTGTACCTTCCGCAGAGAAGCCTACGTAAAGCGGAATATGGCGCTGCTCTCAGAGAAGATTCTGAATGACCGGAACGCCCTTTCAAACGGCCACTATCGGGTATGTATATCAGATAATGCAGGCACCTTATCGGAAAAGGATTTTTCACATGGAGATATACGGCTTGTAAAAAATAAAAATCTGGGTGGTGTTGGGGGATTTACCCGGACGATGATCGAACATTTAAACAGCGGCAGGCCCCTGACCCATATATTGCTTATGGATGATGATGCCATGATCGCTCCGGCATCTCTGGAACGTAATTATGTTTTTCTGAGCTTACTGCGGCCGGAATACAAAGAATATGTGCTTGGAGGCGCATTGATCCGGCTGGATCAGCCCGTTATCCAGTATGAAAGCGGCGCCCGGTGGAACCGGGGAAATATCCGGGCGCTTAAACATGATTATGATTTAAGTACCGTGGCGGATATTGTCCGGAATGAAGAGGAAGAGCCCATAGAATATGTGGGCTGGTGGTATTCCTGTATACCGGTTCAGCAGATTTTGGAAAAACAATATCCCCTTCCGCTGTTTTTACACCGGGACGATATTGAGTTTGGCCTTCGGGCGAAGGGGTTTATGACCCTGAATGGTATCTGTGTCTGGCATGAAGCCTTTCAGAATAAAATGCCGGGAGCGGTTGAATATTATGATATACGAAACCTGGGAATTATCAATGCGATTCATTATCCGGATTATTCTAAAAAAGCCTTTAAAAAGGAGTTATTTGTTGCCGTCAGCAGCAATCTTGGAAAATACCGCTATAAATATGTCAGTCTGAATCTTAAAGGGGCCGTGGATTTCTTAAGAGGCTTTGAATGGTTTTACCGGACGGATACGATGGCGCTGCATCAGAGTCTTGGAAAGTATAATTATGTTTCAAGGCCGTTGGAAAAATATCTTGGATTCCGGGGGCTCGATGCCGGAGATCTGAAAGGCTATAAGGCTCAGGAGCCGGTGCCGCCTTTGGCGAGCCGGTTATTCCGGATGGCGTCGATGAATGGCTGCTTCTTTCCGGCCGTGGGCAGGAAGCCGAAAGTGGTGATTCCGTGGCCGAATATCTATGAGTTATATCGGCAGGATGCAGTGATCTATGTGGACAATAACGGCTATGGGGCCGGTGTGAAGCGCAGCCGGAAGAATCTTATAAAGGCGTATTATGAATTATTTAAAGTATTCCGGTTAATTGACCGCCATTTTGACAGGGCATGCAGGGAATACAGAGAAAACTATCAACGATTAACGGACCAGAAATTCTGGTCAGAATATCTGGAACTGGAGGCAAAGAGATAACATGAATATAAAATTACAAAATATACTTTTTCCGGATAAGGACCAGTATACAAATTATCAGGCTTTATTTTGCAGAGATGGTCAGGGGATTTACGATAACGAAGCCCATTGCCTGGTTATGTCGCGGTATACCGTGTGTGACTTTGCAACCTATCTGAATGCCTTTTCTGTGAAAAAATGGAAAGAATATACCAACATTGGCAAAGTGACGCTGGAACTTGAAGCGGAAGGTGAGTTTGAACTGGTTCTTTCCGGATATCATTTAGTGCAGCATGCGGCTCAGCGCCAGATTTTCTATAAAAAACGTTTTAAATGCAGTGAGCGTCAGCGGATTAAGGTGGAAATTCCGGAAACAGGAGAGACCCTTGTCGGTTTCGAGATACAGTCCTTCTCAGACTGCCGGATCTTTGGCGGCGGCTACTATGCCGAAGCCGATGAGAGAAAGTTTAATCCGGTGGTACTTTCTGTGGCAACAACCACATTCCAGAAAGAGGATTTCATTAAAAAGAATCTGAAGATGATCCGGGAGGAATTGCTTTCGGATGAATTTGTAGGAAAAAACATTTATGTCCATGTCGTAGATAACGGGCGTACACTGGACCGGGATGCGATTGAGAGCAGTCATATTTATTATCATCCAAATAAAAATGTGGGCGGCTCAGGAGGGTTTACCCGTGGCATGATCGAATCCCTGGCCCAGAGTCCGAAGGCAACGAATGTTCTGCTTATGGACGATGATGTGGAGATTTTAGCCGAGAGTATTCGCCGGACTTATATTCTGCTTTTACTTCAGAAAAAAGCCTATCGGAGCCATATTATCAGCGGAGCCATGCTCTGCTATGAAGCCATGGATCAATTTCATGAGGATGTGGGCTTCGTCGGTGGTGACGGTGGTCAGAATCCGTCAAAAACCTGTGAATCCGTTTCGGAGCTTTCAAATATCGTAAAACTTGAGGAAGCCCGGACAGATAAGAAGGATTCCTATGCGGGCTGGTGGTATTGCTGCATTCCTGCAAAGATGATTGAACGCAATGGCTATGCGCTGCCCCTCTTTATCCGGGTGGATGACACAGAATTCAGTTTGAGAAATCATGCGAAATTTATTACCATGAACGGGATCTGCCTGTGGCATATGGGCTTTGTTATGAAGTTTAATTATTTTATGGAATACTATCAGGTATTCCGTAATTTCCTGATCGCAGAGGCCTGCAATCCGAGTCCGAGAAAAAAACGGATTATGAGCCGGTTCAAGGGGCTGTTTCTATCCGAATTGCTCCGGTTTAATTATGAGGCAGCGGATATGATTCTGGATGCGGTGATGGATTATCTGAAGGGTCCGGCTTTCATCGAGCAGGAAAAATGTCAGGAACGTCTGGATAAGATGTCAAAACGGAATGCGGTGATGAAAGATCTGAGCGAATATGGAGATTTGGGTCTGGATATCGATGCGGTATACAGAGAAGAGATCCGAAGACCGCTGGATACGATTTTATACCGGCTGACTTTTAACGGACAGATTTTATGGCCGAAATGTCTGCTTCGAAAGGGACCGGCGGTGGTGGCCTATGACTGGTTTTATAATCCTCAGGCCCAGTGTCTGAAAGACAGTGTTATGGCAGTGAATCCGTATACAAAGACGGGAGAGCTCAGATATATGGACCGCAATCGGTTTAAAGTTCTTGCCCGAAAATATATTCAGGTAATGAATCTTTATAAAAAATGCCATGCCAAAGTGGATGCGGCTTACTATGCAAAGAGAAAATATTTAACTTCCTATAAATTCTGGGAGAAATATCTGGAGCTTGAAAAATATCAATAAGGAGTAAGAAATTATGAAGTACGATTATTTAGTCGTCGGTGCCGGTTTATTTGGTTCTGTATTTGCTTATGAGGCAAAAAAACGGGGAAAAACCTGTCTGGTCATCGACAAACGGGATCATATCGGAGGAAATGTTTACTGTGAAGAAATCGAAGGGATCAATGTACACAAGTATGGCGCCCATATTTTCCACACTTCCAATAAAGAAATCTGGGAATATGTGAACCAGTTTGCCGAGTTTAATAATTATATAAACTCTCCGGTAGCTGTATACAAGGATGAATTGTATAACCTGCCATTTAATATGAACACCTTCAGCAAAATGTGGAATATCCGCACCCCTCAGGAAGCAAAGGACATTATCGAGAAACAGATTGAAGAGCTTCATATTGAGGAACCGAAGAATCTGGAGGAACAGGCATTGTCTTTAGCCGGCCGGGATGTTTATGAGAAACTGGTCAAAGGATATACAGAAAAGCAGTGGGGAAGAGATTGTACAGAGCTTCCGGCTTTTATCATCAAACGTCTGCCTCTGCGCTTTACCTATGACAACAACTATTTTAATGACCGTTTCCAGGGAATTCCAATGGGTGGATACACCAGAATTATTGAGAAGATGCTGGATGGTGTGGAAGTAAAAACAGGTACGGACTATTTTGAATTTATTAAGGAGAATCCGGAGGTCGCAGATAAGATTCTGTTTACAGGTATGATTGATGAATTTTTCGGTTATAAACTGGGCGCTCTGGAATATCGTTCTGTGCGTTTTGAAACCGAAGTACTTGACTGTGACAATTACCAGGGAAATGCGGTAATCAACTATACAGAAAGAGAAGTGCCTTATACCCGTATCATTGAACATAAGCATTTTGAATTTGGTCAGCAGGAAAAAACAGTGATTTCCAGAGAATATTCTTCGGAATGGAAAGTTGGTATGGAGCCTTACTATCCGGTCAATAATGAACAGAACAATGCCCGGTTTGAGGAATATAAAAAACTGGCAGAAAAAGAAGATCAGGTTATTTTTGGCGGACGTCTTGGAAATTACCAGTATTATGATATGGATAAGGTTATCGAAGCAGCTCTTGAGCTGGTGAAAAAAGAATTATAGAAATGAAAGAAATGCGCTGCAGATTTAATGTGGCGCATTTTTTTGTGAAATATGTTATAATAGGCACATATATGTGGGTTAATTATGGGGAAAATAAGAAAAAAGG
Source organism: Frisingicoccus sp. (assembly GCA_048357495.1). Classification (GTDB taxonomy): domain Bacteria; phylum Bacillota; class Clostridia; order Lachnospirales; family Lachnospiraceae; genus Frisingicoccus. Next base: position 4,842 of record DBGCEW010000015.1, on the reverse strand, counting down.
GGGAAAATAATGGATATTCGACAATTGGAATATTTTACAGAACTGGCGAAAACGAAAAATTTCCGTAAGGCTTCGGAAAATCTGCACTTATCCCAACCGGCTCTGAGCAAAAGCATACGTTTGCTGGAGGAAGAGCTGCATACCGTTCTGATTGCGCGGACCAACAAAAGCTTCGAATTGACAGACACCGGGGAAGCTCTGCTCAGAAAGGCTGTTTTTTTGATTCAGCAGTTTCAGGATGTTTATAAAACCATCGAAGACGTGCGTATGTCGAATCAGGGAGAAATAAAAATAGGTATACCGAATATATTGGGATTTTTATGTTATTTTGAGCTGATCTGTGAATTTCAGAAAAAGTATCCGGGAATTAAAATTGCCGTATCGGGAGAAGGGACAAAGGACATTAATGCAGCGCTGCGGGCAGAAAGACTGGATCTGGGAATAGGGATGTTATCGGAAAATGTACCGATTCCAAAAGACCTGCAGGTGATTCCGCTGACCCATGATTATGGGGTGATGGCGGTGAATACGAGCAAGGCCTATGCGGAATTTGATACCATTAGTATACGGGATGTGAAGGATGAAAATTTTGTCCTGGTCAATGAGCAGTATCTTCTCTATGATGATATTATGCAGCTCTGTATGCAGGCGGGATTTACGCCAAATGTGACGGCGAAAAGCAGTCAATGGGATTTCCTTTTGAAAATGGTGGAAGCGAATTTTGGGGTGTCCATACTGCCGCGGCCGCTGGTAGAGAAGAATCGTCTGCCCCATGTAAAGGCGCTGACGATTAAAGAGGGATTCAACTGGGATATTGGCTTTTTTGCTTTGAAAAACCGTCCGAGAACCCATGCGATGAATAAATTTATGCGGTTTACGGTGGAATATCTGGAGGCGCACAGAGAGTTTCACTATGTGTATTATGCGGATACCAGTGTGGAATGGAACGGTAACTGGAATTCGGAAGAGTCCAGGGGAATCCTGTGAAAATAAGACATTAAAAAGTACCACTTTTGGAGGGCCAGAAAGTGGTACTTTTTTTGAGTGAGAGTTTAGCATAATTATGGCTAGCAAAAGGTAAATGGACTGTCGGCAAATGGTTTGGACAGAGCATGCCATTTGCCAACATGAAGCTCCATAAATAATATAACCTTGTTTATATTATAGGGTGGCTTTATAGGAAAGTAAAATATATAATACTTATTGAGACAATAACTTAAAGTTATTGTTTAATTCAAAGAAGTTTAAGAGAATTTACAGGAATCTGCATTGTTATATTTGTGTCGATATGCTAAAATTAGTATAGTTTGACAAATTAATACGGGGGTGTGAAGATGGGTCTTTTTAGAAGAAAACAGGTATCCCGGTTTTATTTCCTTCGGAATGAAGACCTGGTTGTGTATATTAATAATCTTGGGGCAGAGCTTATGTCCGTGAAGGATGCGAAAACGAAGACGGAGTATATCTGGAATGGGGATCCGGATTATTGGGGCAGGCGTTCTCCGATCCTGTTTCCCTTTGTGGGCACTTTAAACGGGCAGACGTACCGGCATAAGGGACGTGCATATGTGATGCCGAGGCATGGCTTTGCGCGGGATATGATTTTCAGTAAAAGGGCGGAGACAGAGGATCAGCTCTGGTTTGTTCTGGATTCGGATGAGAAAACGAGGAAGATCTATCCATTTGACTTTCATCTGGCGATTCGCTACCGGCTTCGGGGAAGAATTCTGGAAGTGCGATGGGTTGTGACGAACAAGGATACAGAAACGATGTATTTTTCAATCGGGGGCCATCCGGCATTTCGTTGTCCGCTGAATAAGAATGAGGCTCAGACGGATTATTATATTGGTTTTGAGATGGAAGGACGGGGAAATCCAAAGTATCATTCCCTCAGCCGTCGGGGACTCTATGAGACAAAAGAGCAGGAGCTGCCTTTAGAGCATGGGCTTTACCGGCTGCGCCGGGATACATTTAAACAGGATACGATGATTTTTGAAAAACAGACAACCCGGATTCGCCTGATACGACCGGATAAGCGGCCTTATATTACGGTAACCTGTGCGGCTCCGGTATTTGGTGTGTGGTCACCACCGGAGAAACAGGCGCCGTTTATATGTATTGAGCCATGGTATGGAAGGTGTGACAGAGAAGGTTTTTCCGGAAACCTGACGGATAAGGAATGGATACAGTGTCTCGAACCAAAGGAAGTATTTGAAGCGGCATATTTTATTGAATTTTCTTAAATAATAGGAGTGGGCAGCCTGCAAGTTGCCCACTCCATTGTGCAGATGCGGCTCCGCCGTTTAAAGTGTTATGCTTTAAAAACGAAGGATTCGCAGTCGGTGCATTCGATTTTTGTCGGATGGTTTTCATGGGTGCCGACTTTAATCTGGTTTAAGCTACAGTAGTTTTCATCTCCGCAGTGGTGTTTGCATTCTTTAATAGAACACTGGATACAAGCATTTTTACTCATGTTGTAGGCTCCTTTCAAAATTGAAGTGTTATAAGATAAATCCATAAAGGGTTTACACATGTTATTATGCAACGCAGATTTGATTTTATACGGAAAAAGGAATATTAAATTCAACCAGGTTTTGGATTTAATCGGGAAAATAAAAATGAGCAAAAAGAAAATAGCAATAATTACTATAGCAGGCATATTCGGATTTTTGGCGGCATGCTATATCGGTATAGCCATATATTTTTATCAGGTGTTTTATCCGAATACGTATATTAATGGGGGCGCAGTTTCGGATGCATCGCCGGAAGAGGTGAAGCAGGCCTTGCTGGATTCGATGTCGGATTATCAGCTGAAGGTTGTGCCTGTCGATGGGGATCCGGTCCTGATCTCCGGAGAAAGTATTGGATTTTATTACAGCTTTGATGAGGTTGATGCATTAAAAAAGAAGGAAATGGGATGGGCCTGGCCGGTTAAATTTTTTACCCGGACAGATTATACCGTTGAGGCGGTATATCGGTGGGACACTTTGAAACTGGACCAGGAAATTGATAAGCTTCCGTGTGTGACTCAGGAGATGACGGCACCGGTAGATGCTTCTCTGGTGATCGATGAGAGCGGTGTCCATCTGACAGAGGCTGTTAAAGGAAATACAATCCGAAAAGAGAAACTGAAGAAGGCCATTGCGGAGACGATCAGCAGCAGAAAATCAGAGATTCATCTGGATGAGGCCGGCTGCTATGAAGAACCCCGGATTACTTCCGAGTCACCGGAGATCCGGAAGGAGCTGGACCGTGTCGAGGAATTATGTAAGGCTGAAGTCACTTATAATTTCCACGGAACAGAGGAAAAAATCGGCAGAGACCAGATCTGGAACTGGGTGCGTCAGGATGGAGAGGGAAATCTTTACATTGATCAGGCCAGTGCCTACAACTATCTGTGTGAACTGGCATACCGTCATGATACGGTGGGAAGTTACAGGGAATTCTGGTCCTCGAGAGGCTATACCATCACTGTGGACCCGGGAACCTATGGCTGGGGAATGGATGTGGATGCGGAGATTGGCCCGTTGATGGACGATTTGGTCAATAAACGGGTGGTCAGCCGGGATCCGGCCTATTATATGACGCCGTATCCGGGGGTGGATCCAAATTCGCCGGACGATATTGGAAATACCTATATAGAGATCGACTTATCCGGTCAGTATATGTGGTATTATATCAATGGTGCCCTGATTGTTTCTACACCGATTACATCAGGAACGCTGAATAAGGGCTATGGAACACCATCGGGGGTATATTATGTAGAGAGCTATAGCCGGAACATTGTCCTGACGGGAGATGATTACCGGCAGCCGGTAGATTTTTGGATACAGGTTTACGGAGGCATCGGGATCCATGATTCTCTGTGGCGTTCCGTTTACGGAGGTACGGAATATTTGAACGATGGTTCTCACGGCTGCATTAATACGCCGTATGATGCGGTTTCTACGATGTACTGGAATATCGACATCGGTGTTCCGGTGATTATGTATTATTAAATTTCAGGGTATCGCGAACAGAGCTGTTTGCGGTACCCTTTTTGTGCTATACTGGAATCAGAGTTAAAGATAGGATGGATGCAAATGGATAAGATTGATTTGGTATGTCTGGGAGACAGCATTGTGTATGGTTATGGGACCCATCCGGGAGGGGCGTGGCCATATCTTGCCGGAGAAGCGCTGGGAATTCATATTTTGAATAAAGGTGAAAACGGGGATACGGCAGACGGCATGAATGTGCGTTTTATGGAGGATGTGATATTCAGCCGGCCGAAGGAGGTTTTTATGATGGCGGGGGCCAATGATATCCTTATGGGAATTCCCCGGAAGCATACCTGCGAAAGTGTTGATATGATGGTCAGGAAGGCTGAAAAAGCTGGAATTCCTGTGATTATGGGTATACCGCTTCAGATAGATGGCGAACTTCTGAAGGCGTGCTGGTTCAGTTATTACAGCATTGAGCATACAATGAAATTGTTTCAGGATTACCGGAAGTGGCTGTTGGACTATTGCAGAGAAAGGCATATTCCGGTGGTGGATTTCCAGACGGAATTTCCCCGGTACTTAAAAAGGGACGGAATTTCAAGGGGACTTCAGGACGGCGTTCATCCGACGCGAGAAGGTTACCGGGTGATGGCAGATATTTTCTGTGATGCGTACCGGGAGATTCATGGGATGGAATGAATATATTTTGTGGATACTGGAGGTGAAATCCATGCGTTTTGTGGATATGATTGAAAAAAAACGATGGAAAGAGGAACTGACAACGGATGAAATCCGGTGGTGGATCAAACAGTATACCGCCGGGCAGGTTCCGGATTATCAGGTCAGCGCCATGCTTATA
>DBGCEW010000014.1:0-3387 GCA_048357495.1 Frisingicoccus sp. | reverse complement strand
CAAATGCAGCCCGTCCAGCATCCCTGCCGCAATACCAATGACATTTTTAGCCGCACCGCCGATTTCATTGCCTATCAAATCCTGTCCATAATAAAATCGAATCAACGGACTTGAGAAAGCTTTTACAAGCTCTGCCTTAGTCTCTTCATCCTTACTGTCAATAACCATACAGTTCGGTATTCCTTTTGTAAATTCCTGAACATGGCCCGGACCCAGCCAGACTGCGATTTTATTGGAGCTGTCCAGATTTTCCTCTGCAATTTGTGATAAACGGCGCCCCGTGGCAATTTCAATGCCCTTCATGCAAAGAACTATCTTCTTATGTTTCAATTCCAAAGACTTCAATTCATCCATCAGCTTTTGAAGGCCCTGGGAATTGATCGAAATAACAATGACTTCGGACACTGAGGCCCCTGCCAGATCCGTTGTAAGCACTACCGATTCCGGAAGTGTCAGTAAATCATTTTTATGTTCCTTTAAAAAACGCTGCATGTGTGCAGAACTCTTTCTTCCATATAAAGTCACCTGCTGACCGATGTGATCCAGATACCATGTAATAAATGAACCCCAGCGTCCGCAGCCAATCACTGTAATTTTCATCTCTTATTCTCCTTATACAATGACATTCCAAAAGTTTCTATAAAATGATAAAAGCGCAGTGCCTGAACACTACGCTTTATAGTTTACATGTTTTCCAATAATTTGTCCACACTGACTAATTTTACACAAATAATAAACAGCTCCATTGCCTGTCTCAGTTCATCCAATGTCGGATAACTTGGCGCAATACGGATATTGCTGTCCTCCGGATCCTTTCCATATGGGAAAGTCGCTCCGGCGCCGGTCATCACAACACCGCCTTCTTTTGCCTTCGCCACAATCGCCTTGGCACAGCCTTCCATAGAATCAAAGCTTACAAAATAACCGCCCTTCGGACGAATCCACTCACCGATTCCCAGACCGCCCAGTTCCTTCTCAAGCATATCCACAACCATTTCAAATTTCGGACGGAGAATGGCTGCATGTTTCATCATATGCGCTCTCATGCCTTCGATATCCTTAAAGAAACGCACATGACGGAGCTGATTCAGTTTATCGTGACCGATGGTCTGGATCGTCATCTGTTTTTTTACAAAATCCAGATTTGCCTTGGATGCCGCCAATGCTGCCACACCGGAACCCGGAAAGGTCACCTTGGATGTGGAAACAAATTTATAAGCTAAATTCGGATTTCCCGCTTTTTCACACTCTTCAAGAATTTCAAGAATATTCTCCTGATCATCTTCATATAAATGATGGATACAATAAGCATTATCCCAGAAAAGCCGGAAATCTTCTGCTGCCGGTTTCAACCGGGCAAAACGGCGTACCGTTTCGTCCGAATAACTGATTCCCTGAGGATTCGAATACTTCGGAACACACCAGATTCCCTTAATGGAAGCGTCCTCGGATACCAGCTTTTCCACGATATCCATATCCGGTCCTTCCGGAGTCATCGGAACATTGATCATCTCAATTCCAAAAAATTCCGTAATAGCAAAGTGACGGTCATATCCCGGTACCGGACAAAGAAATTTTACTTTATCCAGCTTACACCATGGGGTACTTCCCATAACGCCGTGGGTCATTGAACGGGCAACTGTATCATACATAACATTCAGACTTGAATTTCCATAAACAATGACGTCATCTGCATGGCACTCCATCATATCCGCCAACAGTTCCTTCGCCTCCTGAAGCCCCTCGAGCGAACCGTAATTCCGGCAGTCTGTACCATTCGCAGACGTTAATTCTGCACTGCTGTGAAAAACGTCCATCATTCCCATAGCCAGATCCATCTGCTCGGAAGAAGGTTTACCTCTGGACATATCCAGTTTCAACCCCTGGGCTTTAAAAGCATCATAGGCCTTTTCCAAATCCGATTTTAATGCCAAAAGTTCATCTTTCCCCATTTCGCTGTAAGCTTTCATGTGTTATTTCCTCCCTGTCAGTTACCAAATTATAAACTCTCTTTTGTACTCTTGAAAAAACATTATACACCCAACTTTTATCAGTGACAACTGTTCTCGAAAAGTTGTTAAAATTATAGCAATTTACCCAATTTTCGACTTTTCACAGGGTTTTGTCTGTTATTTTTATCTAATGTTTTTGAACCTTTTCAGGGCCTCTTCCAGCTTTTCTCTTGGGCAGGCAATATTTACCCGCTGGAAATATTCCCCTTCAGCCCCAAACATCCGGCCCGGATTCAGCCAGAGCTTTGCCCGATTCTGAATACGGTCTTTCAGCACCTCGTCACTAAAGCCAAGTCCCCTGCAGTCCAGCCAGAGCAGATATGTCCCTTCCGGTTCTACAAGGCGCACTTCCGGCATTTCATTTTTAAGAAATTCCCGGACCAGATTCACATTTTCCGTCAAATATTTTTTTAAAGCCTCCAGCCATGGCCCTCCATAGGTATACGCCGCCTGTGCCGCATAAATTCCCATTTGATTGAGATGACTATAGCCGGTGGCTGTCATCACCTTTTTTATTGCCTCCCGGATCTCCGGATTTGGTACAAAAATATTGGATACCTGAAGTCCCGCTATATTAAAGGTTTTGCTCGGTGCGGTACAGATAATGGCATGATCCGCAAATGCCTCACCCAAAGACGCATAAATTGTATGCGAATATCCCTCAAATGTGAAATCACAGTGAATTTCATCAGAAACAACAATAACCCCGTATTTTTGGCAAATTTCACCCACACGGATCAGTTCCTCTTTTTTCCATACCCGTCCTACCGGATTATGAGGACTGCAGAGAATAAATAATTTTACAGAATTATCCCGGATTTTATTCTCAAAGTCCTCATAATCCATTTCATACTTTCCATCTTTATAAATCAGTGGATTTTCTACCAGTCTCCGGCCATTATTTTTAACTGCTGCTGAAAATGGATGATAGACCGGCGGCTGAATGAGTACAGAATCCCCCGGCTGAGTCAGCGCCTGCACCGCCATAGCCAGCGCAAAAACCACCCCCGGCATCTGAATGATCCATGAAGCCTCCGCTTTCCATGAAAAGCGTTCCTCAAACCATCGAAGCACCGCCTCATCATAATCCGGCTTTGTATCTGTATACCCGTAAATTCCATGTTCTGCAGCCTGTTTCAATGCCTCCCGGATTTCTTCCGGAGCCTGAAAATCCATATCAGCGACCCAAAGAGGCATGACATCCGACGGACGATGAAATTCTTCCATAAAATCATATTTAATACAATTTGTATTTTTCCGATCGATGATCTGATCAAAATTGTAACCCATTCTATTACCTCCTGCCAGAATAAAACTTTCGCTTAAAAGTAAAAAAGGGGATATCCCCGGGGCCCTTTGGCTCCTGAGATATCCC
>DBGCEW010000013.1:0-17998 GCA_048357495.1 Frisingicoccus sp. | reverse complement strand
ATTGTAGGTCCCTTATCTGCATAACATTCCTCAATGAATAAGTTGTCTGGGTTCATTCCATTGTTGTTCTCTGCATTTGCAATTGCAGATTTCAATAATTTCTCTATAACTGTAGAAGCATATCTTGGGTTATATGCCAAAATTGCTAATGCTGTTTTTACATCCTTGCCTCTGATTGCATCGAGAACGAAGCACGCTTTCTGAACGGAGACTCTGGCGTAGGATAATTTTGCGCTAGGTCTTGTATCTTTGTTCGCATTTCTTTCTCTTTTAATTTGGGATCTATGTCCTTTAGCCATGGATAAAACCTCCTTTCAAACTAACGTCTTGCTTTCTTTTCGTCTTTGCCATGTCCTCTGTAAGTACGAGTGGCAACGAATTCTCCTAATTTGTGACCAACCATATCTTCAGTAACATATACTGGAACATGTTTTCTGCCATCATGTACAGCAATTGTATGTCCAACCATCTGCGGGAAGATTGTAGAACGGCGGGACCAGGTCTTAATAACAGACTTGTCGCCAGCAGCATTCATAGCGTCTACTTTTTTAAGTAAACTTGCATCTGCAAATGGGCCTTTTTTTAATGATCTAGACATGCGTCTTACCTCCTTAGATTATTCCTATTTAATCATGCTTCCGTCGCGTCTACGAACAATCATCTTATTGGATTTCTTGTTCTTCTTACGAGTCTTAAGACCAAGTGCCGGTTTGCCCCATGGAGTCATTGGGCCAGAACGTCCGATTGGTGCACGTCCTTCACCACCACCGTGTGGATGGTCATTCGGGTTCATAACAGAACCGCGGACTGTTGGGCGGATACCCATGTGACGTTTACGACCAGCTTTACCGATGTTAATCAGCTCATGATCTGTGTTTCCAACCTGACCGATTGTAGCACGTCCGCTGATCGGCACCATTCTCATTTCGCCGGAAGGCAATCTAAGGGTTGCATATTTTCCTTCTTTAGCCATTAACTGAGCAGAGTTACCAGCGGAACGAACCAGCTGTCCACCCTTGCCAGGATATAATTCAATGTTGTGTACCTGTGTACCAACCGGAATTTCAGAAAGCGGCAAGCAGTTACCTGCTTTGATTTCTGCGCCTGTACCGCTCATAACTGTCATACCGACTTTAAGGCCGTTTGGCGCCAGAATGTATGCATATTCACCATCTGCATAGCAGATTAAAGCGATGTTTGCTGTTCTGTTTGGATCGTATTCAATCGCTTTCACAGTTGCCGGAATACCATCTTTTTTGTTTCTCTTGAAATCGATAATTCTATATTTCTGTTTTGCACCACCGCCGTGATGTCTTACTGTAATTTTTCCCTGATTATTACGTCCAGCAGTTTTGCTTTTTTTAGCAACTAAGGATTTCATCGGTGTGGATTTTGTAATTTCCGAGAAATCAGAGCCGGTCATATGTCTTCTGGAAGGTGTATATGGGTTAAATGTTTTAATACCCATTTTGTTCACTCCTTTCAAGTGTCTGATTTATTGTCACGCTTGTTTGCGTATGTTCCCGCGTATGTTTCAACGCCCTTCAGTCTTACAGACCTGCAAAAATTTCAATATCTTTGCTGTCTTCTGTTAATTTAACAATTGCTTTTTTTGTCTGAGCTGTTTTTCCGTAAACCATACCACGTCTTTTTGTTTTTCCATCGCAGTTCATTGTGTTTACGCTTGCAACCTTTGTTCCTTCGAACATTTTTTCAACAGCTTCTTTCACCTGGCTTTTTGTAGCCTGTGGATGCACTAAGAAAGTGTATTTTTTCTCAGCCATCTGGTTCATACTTTTTTCTGTAATCACTGGTTTAAGGATTACGTCATAATATTTAATATCAGCCATTATGCGTACACCTCCTGGATTGTAGCAACTGCATCCTGAGTAACCACTAATGTGTCATATTTCAGAATATCATATACGTTGATTGTATTTGTAGAAGCTGTTTTAACCTCTGGAATGTTTCTTGCGGATAATACAACGTTTTTGTTATCACCGTCAACAACAACCAATGCTTTGGATACTTTTAAAGCGTCCATAACAGCTTTGAATTTCTTTGTTTTAATTTCATCCATGTTGAAAGCATCCAATACGATGATTTTGTTTTCAACAACTTTAGATGTTAAAGCAGATTTGAGAGCAAGTCTTCTTTCTTTTTTGTTTAATTTGAAAGAATAATCTCTTGGCTTCGGAGCGAATACAACGCCGCCGCCAGTCCACTGTGGAGCTCTTGTTGAACCCTGTCTTGCATGACCGGTTCCTTTCTGTCTCCATGGTTTCTTTCCTCCGCCGCGAACTTCAGAACGTGTTTTTGCACTCTGTGTTCCCTGGCGTTTTGCAGCAAGATGATTAACAACTGCCATGTGTAAAAGATGTTCATTGATTTCAACACCAAACACTGCATCATTTAATTCAATCTCGCCAACCTGATTGCCTTCAATATTGTAAACAGATACGTTTGCCATCTGTATGTCCTCCTTTCCCAAAGCTCATCAGGCTTTGGTTGATTCCTTAATCATTACTAAAGATTTCTTAGGTCCTGGTACCGCACCTTTAACTAAGATTAAGTTCTGTTCAGCGTCAACTCTTACAACTTCAAGATTCTGAACAGTGATTCTTACCGCACCCATATGTCCTGCCATTTTCTTTCCTTTGAAAACGCGGCCTGGTGTTGTTGCAGAACCATTGGAACCTGCATGTCTGTGGTATTTGGAACCGTGAGTCATAGGTCCTCTGGACTGTCCATGTCTCTTAATAGCGCCCTGGAAGCCTTTACCTTTGGATTTTGCAGTAGCATCAACTTTATCGCCAGCTGCGAAAACATCGGCTTTGATTTCCTGACCTACAGTATAGCTTTCAGCATCTTCTAATCTGAATTCGCGAACAAATCTCTTCGGTGCAACACCTGCTTTTGCAAAGTGACCTTTCATCGGTTTATTCACTAATTTTTCTCTGATATCTCCGAATCCAACCTGAACTGCGGAATATCCATCATTGTCAACAGTCTTAACCTGTGTAACAACACATGGGCCAGCCTGAAGAACAGTCACTGGAGTTAAAACTCCATCTTCGTTGAAAATCTGAGTCATTCCAACTTTTGTTGTTAAAATTGCTTTCTTCATATTTACCTCCTGTTTCATCTACAGCGGATTACACTGTATGTGCAATCATCCTAGATATATTGATTCGGTAATCTATAATACGTCCTCAACATAAGGATAATTTTCTTAAATTAATTATTTTGTTTTCATTTTGATATCGATGTACACACCGGCAGGCATTTCCAGTCTGGATAATGCATCTACAGTTTTCTGGGTTGGTGTGATGATATCGATGAGTCTCTTATGAGTTCTCTGTTCAAACTGTTCTCTGGAATCTTTGTACTTGTGTACAGCTCTAAGAATAGTAACTACTTCCTTTTTAGTAGGCAGCGGCACAGGTCCACTCACCTTAGATCCGGTTTTCTTTACAGTTTCAATAATCTTTCCAGCACTCTGGTCGATTAATTTGTGGTCATACGCTTTTAACGTAATTCTCATTACTTGACTTGCCATAAAAAAAGTCGCCTCCTTTTCGCACTTTTACATTCAGTACGACAAGCGGTGACTGTACATCTTCCCGTGTGTGTCCTCTTTTTTCACTCACACGTCATCTCTGTTCTTCACAGATGGTTTTACTTTGTACAGTGACTTGTCGCCAGTTTCTTTAACTTGACATTCGCTCCACGGAACACCTGCATGGCCTGCAGCAACCTCACGCTTCACAGCTATCAATGTCACAACAGTCGTTATTATACACGATTTTACAAAAACACGCAAGCATTTTTTTGTATTTTTAAAGAAAATTTGTCATGCTATTTTTACGATCCGTTTTTGTCGAAACATTGTTAGCTGCTCCCATGCCATGAATATTGCTTTCATGTCCTGCATACGCTATAATGTGATCAGACAAAGGAAACGAACGTCTATATGCGCACAAAATGAAAACCCCGGAGCTGCTTTTTCCGGGGTTTTATGTTGTCCATCTATATTTTAAATAGACAAACCGATTTCTCTCATGTATTATATATGGAAGAAAGTCATTTATGAATACATTGAAAATATACGATAAAGAGGTAATATTATGTTTATTGCAGAACACTGGAAAGACTATGAAGTCATCGATACATCCGGCGGCGAAAAACTGGAACGCTGGGGAAAATATCTTCTGGTGCGTCCGGATCCACAGGTTATCTGGAACACCCCAAAAAATCATCGTGGATGGAAAAAAATGAACGGTCACTACCACCGCAGCAATAAAGGCGGCGGTCAGTGGGAATTTTTTGATCTGCCGGAGCAGTGGTCCATCCACTACGGCAGTCTGACCTTCAACTTAAAGCCTTTCAGTTTTAAGCACACCGGACTTTTTCCGGAACAGGCCGCCAATTGGGATTGGTTCTCTGATTTAATAAAAAAAGCCGGCCGTCCAATTAAGGTTTTAAACCTTTTTGCCTATACCGGAGGTGCTACCTGTGCAGCAGCTGCCGCCGGAGCAAGCGTTACCCACGTGGACGCTTCCAAGGGTATGGTTGCCTGGGCCAAAGAAAATGCCCGTTCCAGCGGTCTTGCCGATGCACCGATCCGCTGGATTGTGGATGATTGCGTCAAATTTGTAGAGAGAGAAATTCGCCGTGGCAACACTTATGATGCCATTATCATGGATCCGCCTTCCTACGGCAGAGGCCCCAAGGGGGAAATCTGGAAAATCGAATCCAGCATCTATCCATTTATTCAATTGTGTACAAAAGTCCTCAGCAAAGACCCTCTGTTTTACCTGGTAAATTCCTACACCACCGGCCTTCAGCCGGCAGTATTAACCTACATGCTGTCCACTGAACTGGTTTCCAGATTTGGGGGCCATGTTATTTCTGACGAAGTAGGACTGCCTGTATCCGGCAACGGCCTCGTATTGCCATGCGGTGCTTCCGGCCGTTGGTCCAGTAAATAAATTAATAAATTAAAGAAGTTCTTCAGAGAATACTGCCCAAAAGCCCACTCTGAGGAACTTCTTTTTTAATACCCACTTATTTGCTTCTTTATAATAGACAGTTCAGCTATCTCAAAAAACGATGAACTCAAAAATTTTATCCTAAGTCAATTTCCAGCTCATGGAACCAATTTCACATAAACCGGTTCCTTATCTCCAACCCAGTTTCTTAACACAATCCAGGCATTTTCCTCCATCTGTTCCACATAAGCAAAGGCCAGATGTACGGTCCTGGTTTCTCCTGCTTTGAAATCAGAGAAGAACAAATGCTTATTACTGTTGGCACTATCCGCATAATCGGAACCGTCATAATAAAACGGTTCGCCAAAGGCTGCTTTACTCCATCCTTTCAAAATACCGCTGTAGTCAGCAAAAAGTTTAAAAATGTCATCTTCGCCAATGGTTCCCAGACGTCCCCAAACAAAGGTGTCTGTCACATCTTCATCGGAAGTATTCGTTACTTCCATTGTCACATAAGCCATCTTCACCTGATCTGTTCCCTGGTTTTTTTCAACCATCGCATTATTTTCCCAGGTACTATAGCCTAATTCGACATCTTTAAAGGTTCCGTCTTCATTCAAATACTGATTATAGCCGTCTTCATTATAAGACAGATATTTTTCATCCAGGCCATTCATGTTATCCTTCAATTCAATATCCTTAACCGTGAATGTTATACCAGAGACAATATCGATCGTTTCGCCCAGTTCAATCCTCTGATCAGCCCCAACAGAAAAATCCGGTTCTACAGTATCCTTCCCCTTTTCTGCATCTGCATTCACTTCAGGAACATAGGCTTCCTCGCCGGTTGGTTCCAGCTGGATATTTTCCGCAATCTTTTTCAGTTCATCCAGCGAAATATCCCTATGGCCGTAAATCGTCACCACCTGTCCCAATTCTTCATAAAACAACAGAATAATATGATTGTATTCTATTGTACCATCTCTGCGAAGAATGTCCGCTTTGATACCACCAATCTCCGTTTCTTCATAAGAAGAAACAAAAGGAAAATTCAGACCCGAGCTGTAATCGCTGATTCCAACCGTCAGACCGCCACTGCCGTCCGCCTTATGAAGTTTGTGGACGGTTGTCCCATTTCCTCCATTTTTCATTTCTTCATAACCCTCCGGCACATAACCGAGTTTGATATAGGTCGGCGTCACGGCGATTCCTTCCTGGGCTTCTATTGTATAATAAATTTCTCCGGAGGCATCATCCTGTTTTCTGTCTTTTACCTGGAATATACCGGAAATCGCATAAGCTCCGGCGGACAGCAGAAACACTGCGGCAATCGCTGCTGCCACACCAATAGGTGTTTTGAAAAAGTGTTTCTTTCTCCCGGACACCGGAATAACAGCTCCATTTTCCTTAGCTTCTGTATCTTCCGGTTTTCCTGCCTTACGAAGCATTTCCTGGCGGAATTTCTGATATTTTTCAGAAAATTCATGTTCCGGTGCCTCAACGCCCATATTCCAGTCTTTTAAAATACTTTCTTCACTTATATCATATAAAAACTTGTCTTCATTCATATCTCTACGCACACGCCCCATCTCCTATCATCTTTAATGCAATCCGCTTCGCTCTCTGATACCGTTTTGCCACCGTATCTTCGGAAACCTCCAGAAGAAGGGCGATCTCTTTATGACTGAGCCCAAAATAGCATCTAAGCTCCAGCACCTCTCTGTATTTCTTATCCAGCGCAAGCAGAGCCCTCTGAATCATCTGCCGGTTTTCTACCGTATCCAGATTCCGGTCCTCAAAGCTCTTACGGTTCTTCTGGATATCCTCCGGATCAAATACGGTATTCTCCCGGTCCCTCTGGTTCTTCCGGTAAATATCAATGGCCGCTGAACGAATCACCTTAACCATAAAATGCTGGGTCTCCACAGATTCCGGCAAACGAATCTGATGTATATGGGCCATCACCCGTATAAAGGCATCCTGGACCGCATCTTCAGCCTGTCCTTCATCCCTGAGAATCTGAAAGGCTGTTCCATACATCTTTCTTTCATATAAATCAAAAAGACGTTCCAGCTTTTCACTGTCTGAAAGCATCATTTTTTCACCTCCGTTTCTCTTATTGAGCACTCTGATAATGATAACGTAGAGAATTATAAAAAACGGACAATATTTTTTTAATAAAATATAGAATCATAAAGAAACCGGAAAACAGCACAAAATACTATTTTCCGGTAAGCTTTAAAAATTATTTTTCTATTCCAAGTATCGGAAGGATGTCCCACAAATTTTCAATCCGATAGGTTACCGGAATTTCAGGATCTTCTTTTTTCTCCGAAGAACTGTACCAGCAGCTGTCAATTCCGGCATTAATTCCGCCAAGCATATCGCTTGTCAGGGAATCCCCCACAATCAGCACTCTGGAAAGCGCCTCCCGGGAAGGCTCCCCTGTTCCGAAAATTTCCATAAAACATGCCTGAAAAAATCCTTTTTGGGGTTTCTGTATTCCCAGATCATCCGAAATAAAGCTGCCATCCATGACCGAATTAAAACCGGATTCTTCCAGCTTCGTCCGCTGTACAAAAGACCAACCATTGGTCACCACATATTGCTGAAGCCCCCGTTCTTTCAACTCCTTGCAGAGTTTCAGAGAGTCATCCTGTATAAACCATGTATGGCTGAGATTCTCTTCATAGGACCACAACACCTTTTCCGGCACTCCCGGAAGATGCTCTTTCTCCAGAAATTCCACAAAGCGCCCCAGAAGCACTTCCTCTTTCGTCAGTTCGCCTCTTTCAAAACGTTTCCAATAAGAGATATTAATCCGTGAGTATTCACGGAGAAGCGCTTCCGCCGGTTCAACTCCCAGCGCTTCCAGGCACCTGCCAAGGGCCTGTTTTTCCGCCGCCTTAAAGTCCATCAGTGTCCCGTCCACATCCCAGAGAATAATATCATAACCCATCACAAAATATTCTCCACGGTATAGACCGGTTCAAAATCTTCCGTATCACTGCACAGGAAACCTCCTGCGGCAGCCATAATTTCTTTAATCACCTGACGGGCCTTTGCTTCGTCACCCTCCTCATAACTTACGGCATAGATGGTTCGAATGCCATGGGACTCAATAAATTCCAAATCCAGCGGATCCACAAAGCACTCCCTGCCATCCTGAAAAATCAGGGAATCACTGTCTAAAACAACTTCCATAAGATTTAATTCCGGCCATATATCCACGTTTTCCTCATCCACCGATTTTACCAGCCCCATCAGGCCTCTGGCATCGGTTTCTTCCGGTGTCATATAATAAAATTCAAGAATGTTTTTCTTTCGCTTCTGTGCTTCTACAACCATACTTTTTTTAATTTTCTTTGCCTTTCCCATTCTTACCTCCATCCGGCATCTTTTATCCGCCGGGCTGTATTTTTCATAATTTTTGCTGTAAGCCCCCAGATAATCCGGTCATCATATTCATAAAAATGCACCGGATAAAGCCCTTTACCCCAACGGTACTGGTTTCCATTTGGAACTTTTGCCCATGGAAAATCCGTCGGAGCCTCTGTATATATTTCATTATAGCAGGTTTCCGGTTCCGTTTCCACGAAATAAGACAGGGGCACCGTAAATACTTCCAGCACTTCATCTTCACTGAAGGTCCCCTGATAATTTTTAAGAATTCCCAGATAAGGATAAATAATCATATTAAACGGCGAAACAAAAATATCCATCGGTGCGACCATCTCAACCTGTGATTCGGAAATCAGAAGTTCCTCACATATTTCCCGCAGTGCCCCTGCCTCCGGAACTTCCCCCTTTTCACAGCCGCCTCCCGGAAAACAGATTTCCCCCGGCTGGCGCTTCAATCCGTTCGAACGCACCTCAAAAAGCACCTGATATTCACCATCTTTTTCAATGAGTGGGATAACCACCGCTGACGGATGATAAAGCTCCATATCAATCAGCCCTGGTTTGCGTTTCTTCAATTCATCAAACATAAACCCTCTCCTATTCCATTTTTAATACCTTAAACTATACCTTATCGGCGGACATTTGAAAAGGGGGCGCTCAAAAATAAAGCGTCCCCTTCCAGGAAATATCCTTTAACCTTTGAATGTCCTATGCAATTTTTTCTGAAAGAGCCATGCTGCCTTCCTTGAAAATAGATTCGTCCATGAGACAGATATCTTTAGAAATCAACGGTTTAAAATCCATATGGGCAAGAATGTCCCTTTCAATATCGATTCCCGGTGCAACCTCTGTAAGCATCAGTCCTTCACCGGTCATCCGGAATACCGCCCGTTCCGTAATATAAAGGACTTCTTTATCCAGCCGCCGTGCATAATTACCGCTGAAGGTAATCTGCTCCACAGCTTTCATAAATTTGCGGCTCTTTCCTTCCGTAATGATCTCCAACCTTCCGTTTTCCACCGATGCCTCCAGACCGCCGGCGGTAAAGGTTCCGCAGAAAACAACTTTTTTCGCATTCTGTGTAATATTAATAAATCCGCCGCATCCGGCAATTTTCGGTCCGAATTTACTGACATTGATATTTCCGTCTTCGTCACACTGGGCAAGTCCTAAAAATGCCATATCCAGACCACCGCCATCATAAAAATCAAACTGATACGGCTGATCAAGAATACATACCGGATTGGAGACCGCACCAAAGCTCTTGCCTCCTGCCGGTACGCCGCCGATCGGGCCGGATTCTACAGTAAGTTTAAGCCCTTTAATCCCTTCCTCATTTGCCACGCTGGCAATGCCTTCCGGAATACCGATTCCCAGATTGATCACCGCATGACTCTTCAGCTCCAGCGCCGCACGGCGGCTGATAATCTTCCGGACACCGAGCTCCATCGGCTTCAGACTGTCCACAGGAACACGGATGTCCCCGCAATATGCCGGATTAAAATACTCGCCAAAGGTCTGCATATGATTTTCCGGTTCCGCAACGACAATGGCATCCACATAGATTCCGGGAATTTTCACAAGCCGCGGATCAATGCTCCCCGGCTCCACAACACTTTCCACCTGCAGAATCACCTTACCGCCGGATGCCCGCACAGCCTGGGCAATCGAAAGACTTTCCAGAGTGACTGCTTCCTTACGCATACAGGCATTGCCATCCGGATCACAATAGGTCGCCCGAATCAGCGCCACATCGATAGGAAATGCTTTATAATAAAGGAACTCACTGCCTTCGAGATCAATGACTTTGACCATATCTTCTGTTGTTTTTGAGTTAATCTTTCCACCGTCCAGACGGGGATCTACAAAGGTTTCCAGCCCCACATGGGTAATCGTCCCCGGCTTTCCTGCCGCAATATCCCGGAACAGATGGGTGATTACTCCCTGAGGCAGATTGTAAGCCTCAACCTTATTCTCCACGGCCAGTTTCTGTAGTTTTGGAGTAAGCCCCCAATGACCGCCGATAATCTTTTTCAGCATGCCTTCATGTCCAAGATGATTCAGCCCCTTATCCTGGCCATCTCCCTGGCCCGCCGCATAAACCAGTGTCAGATTCCGCGGGCAGCCCGTTTCCAGAAAACGTTTCTCCAAAGCGGTCGTCAATTCCTCCGGATGATTACAGCCGACAAAACCGCCAACAGCAATCGTGTCTCCGCCTTTTATTAACAGCGATGCTTCTTTCGCACTCATAATTTTTCCCATAAAAATACCTCCCTGGCATATTCAATCATTCAGTCTGGATTTATTGTACTAAAATCCGTACAATTTGTATAATACTGAAATTTTATTGAATAATAACCGGAAGGTATTATCTCTGGCAGAAAAATCTGCCTTATTTTAACACGGTCTGCAGCAGCAGCCGCACATCATATTCAATGCCAGAATCTGACAGCATATATTGTTCATATCCACCGTTGGCCGTCCGTAGCCTCCCGCCATATTACCATACCACTGACGTCCCGACTGGAGCTGCTGCAGCAGCATCTGATACTGTGGGTTATTCGGTTCCATGGTCACTGCCTGCTGTGCCATTTCCTGGGCCTTAATGTTGTTGCCCATTCCCGCATTGGCAATGGCTGACAGATAGTACCACTGGGCATTACGACGGCCAATTCCCGAAAGCACATTCAGGGCTTCCTGAAACCGCCGTGCATTAATAAAATTCGCTGCTGCCTGCATCTCGACCGTATCCGAATCACCGCCGGCAGTTTGTCCGCTCTGCTGATAACCGCCATAGCCGCCGTAAGACTGATAGCCCTGCTCTCTTTCCTTCATAATCTGGGTATAAGCCTGCTGAACCTGCTTAAATTTCTCTTCTGCTGCTTTTTCCCCGGGCTTTCCGACATTGGCATCCGGATGATATTTCCGGCTCAATGCGCGGTATGCTTTTTTTATCTCCTCGTCTGTGGCAGAAGGGGAAACACCTAATATATCATAAGGATTCATCCTTAATTTCCTCCGATTTATTTCTTTCATTTCTGACTTTCATATATTTACTCCACACTCCAGCATACAGTATATTCCGTAAAATTTCAACATCCGAAATAATCGGAAGCTGTTCAAAGCACCGGGCGCAGTCTGCCATCATCAGGTCCAGCATCCCAAACATCCCGTCTTCAAAGCCCTCCTGCCGGCTTCTCTCAATCAGAGGATTAAAACGTTTCTTCTCAATATCCTTATCCAAATCTTCATAGGCATCCATAAGATAAATAAACTTTCCAAGATAAAATCCCACATCCCTGAGCATATCTGCCCAGATATCATCCTTCCAGTTCAACAGTTCTCCAAACATCCTGCCTGTAAGGCCTGCCAGCGCATCCAGATCCATCTCTCCGGACTTCTCTGCCCCGTCCAGACGATGCACATAAGTCTTTACCGCCCTGAACTGTCTTGGATAAATCCGGGATAATTTTTTGGCATTCCGGCGCAGAAGCTTCATCTGAGCCAGAGCTGCCGGATTTCTGTCATCGACCCAATGATCCCTCGCCAGATAATAACTCAACAGAACCGTCATATCCGCCGCATAGGCAATACACCCATTCTCATAAATATGTCCCTTTTTCGTGGGATGAAGCTTACACCGATAGTCCCGCTCCGTCCCCTTTTCTTCTTCCTCATAAAGCCCCATAAAAAGCAATGCAGCAAAAGTCATATCATTATTCAGGCATAATTGGCCCAAGGGGCCGTATTTGCGTTTCAGTGTCTGGCACAGCCCGCAATAGACCCCTTTATATTTGCGATACTCTTTAATTTTAAGTTCCGGTTCATTAACAACCACATAACCAAACATATCTGACTTAACTCCGTTTTATAAAATCCTTTCCACACTTCGGACAGTGGATACTGATTTTTCCTTTCCCCTTCGGCACGCGGACCTTCTGGCTGCACTGGGGACATTTATAAATATGATACCCTTTATTCCGTTCCATCGCCGCCTTTTTTCCGGAAAACCATCCGGTTATCCGGGAGTAATGTTTCAAAAAAGCCTGATTTTCCGCATAACGGGCCGGAATGTTTTTTGACAGCATCCGGAAATACATATAGGCCAGCCCCAAAATAGCAAGCCAGTAACAGAATCTCACCCGAAAAAAGATTCCCAGAATCATTAAAACCAGGACCAGAATTGAAAATACCTGGTTCATTTTGTCATTTCCGTAACGTCCCATCATGAAACGCTGTAATTTTTCACGCATTTACCTCGTCCTTCCATTTCTGCAATGATATCAGTATACCCTCTGTCTGCCATCATTTCAATTAAACTTTTCTGGACTTTTCCTAAAATCTTTCTAAAATCTCTGAAGCGGATCCGAATCATCATCCTCGATTTTCTCAATCTTTTTAATAACGATATAATATCCCCGGGTTTCATTTACTGCCACATACACCCGGTCACCGGCCTTATGACCCAGCACCGCCTTACCGATGGGCGACTCTGTACTGATCCGGCCTTCCAGAGAATTCCCACGGATGGTAGTCACCAATTTAAAAACTTCCGTTTCATCATCCTCTTCAAAATAAACTTCAATCCGTTTTCCAAGGCCAGCCTCATCATCTTCGGTTTTATCTTCAACAATTCTGGCTGTCCGAATCATCCGTTCCAGATAGCGTATCCGGCTTTCGTTCTGGTTCTTCTCCTTCTTCGCCGCATGATATTCAAAGTTTTCACTTAAATCCCCATGGGCCCTCGCTTCCTTTACCGCCTCCAGCTTTTCTTTACGAACAACCAGCTTCCGGTACTCTATTTCTTCTTCCATCTTTTTAATATCTTTTGCCGTCAATTCATTATACATTTGCCCCGCTCCCTGTATGCCTAAATAAATTCCAGTAATGCATCAATATCTTCCGGTTTTGTTGCCCAACTCGTCGCAAAGCGCACAACGGTCCGTCCGTCCTTCAGGTTCTCCCAGAATCCAAAGGTCACTTTTTCAGATAAGGCTTCTAATTTTTCCGGTTCCAGTACAACAAACTGCTGATTTGTCATAGAATCCAGATAAAGCTCATAGCCTTTTTCCAAAAATCCCTGCTTCATTCTCATGGCCATTTCAATCCCGTGTTTTGAAATTTTAAAGTATAAATCATCCGTAAACAGCGTGTCAAACTGGATTCCCAGAATCCTTCCTTTCGCCATCAACGCTCCCCGCTGCTTAATCATCGTGAAAAAATGGGGAATCCGGTCTTTTTTCGGAAGTACGACGGCCTCACCGAAAAGAGCACCTACCTTTGTTCCTCCAATATAAAAAACATCACAGTATTTGGCGATGACCTTCAGTGTCACGTCTGTTCCCCCGGCCATAAGACCATATCCAAGACGGGCGCCGTCAAGAAATAACGGCATCTGGTATGTATCACAGATACACCGGAGCCTTTTCAATTCTTCCTCTGTATATAACGTCCCATATTCGGTCGGATGGGATATATAGACCATTCCGGGCCAGACCATATGCTCATGGGTTTCATCGGCATAGTACTTTTTCATATATGCTTCCAGATCCTCGGCCATGAGCTTTCCCTGAACTCCCGGTACCGTAAGCACTTTATGGCCGGAGGCTTCAATCGCACCGGCCTCATGTACACTGATATGCCCCGTATCCGCTGCAACAACCCCCTGATAAGGTCTGAGCATCGAAGCAATAACCGTCATATTGGTCTGTGTCCCTCCTGCAAGGAAAAAAACTTCTCCCTCCGGGCAGCCGCAGGCCTCCAGAATTTTTCTCCGGGCGCTTTCACAATAGCGGTCGGTTCCGTATCCCGGAGTCTTTTCCATATTTGTTTCTATAAGCCGTTTCAATATTTCCGGATGGCCGCCTTCCATATAATCACTATCAAAATGCTGCATCTTCCGTTCCTTCCTTTCATCTGTCCTTTACCGGTTATTATAGCGGAAATATGGCATTCTGCCAATCCATGAGTCCCTTTTTTATGGCGCTGTCAAAAAAATCGAATAGAAAAGCCCATAATGTCATAGATGTATGTAATAGAAGGGGGAGATTTTTTTGAAAAACCAATGTAAGCGCCTGATTACCTGTCTCGCCGTACCACTTGCCGTGGGCAGCCTCTCTGCATTTCTGACACAAAACACCATGGAAACTTTCAAATTCATCAACAAACCGGCTTTTTCTCCACCAGGCTGGTTATTTCCGGTGATTTGGACAGTCCTGTATATTTTTATGGGTATTGCATCCTATCTGGTACTCACCTCCGGCAAGCCCTATACCTTGGCTATGACTGTCTATATCATTCAGCTCATATTCAACTTTTTCTGGCCCATTATCTTTTTCAATACGGGACTCTACCTGTTTGCGTTTATCTGGATCATCCTGCTATGGCTGCTGATATTCTTAACGACCATTTTATTTTGCTGCCTGTCAAAACCCGCCGGGTATCTGATGCTCCCCTATCTGTTATGGGTAACCTTTGCAGGTTACTTAAATTTTTCTATCTATCTTTTAAATTAACTGAAAACAACCATTGATACCCTTTCTGTAAAAGAATTCCGATTTCAATGGTTGTTTTATTCTACACTTATAAAAAGCAGCGGATATTGGCAGCAAGTTCCTCTTCGAGATGAATCAGCTCTTTTGTAATGTCCTTCGTTTTTTCATCAGCAGCTTTATACTGGTTCAGATATTTGTTAAGAGACTTTATCCCCATATTACAGCCATCTGTCATTAAATCAGCAATGGTTTCATCTGATTCGTCCATAACCAGTTTGGCATTGGTTTTCATCCATGACATTCCTTTCACCATCGGATTGGGTTCTTTTCCTTCGTCATGATATTTTTCCAAAAGTATCTGTATTTCCTTTTTCAGGGAATTATGTTCCCTTTTGCAATTCGAAAGGTATTTCCGAAGTGTCTTGTCATGTACATAATCCAGAACGTCATCAATCGCTGCAACTCCCATTTTAATACCGGAGTCACATTCTCTCAGCAACTTTATCGTGTCTGATTCAATCATTGATTCCTTTCCCCCTTTTATTTTCATGGATTATGAAAATTATCCCCGCTTTTTCCCGCCTTATTCATCCTTCTGAAGAGCGATCACTCCGGTCCGTGCCACCTCTACAATTCCATAAGGCTGCATAATCTTTATAAAACTGTTTGTCACGTCAGGACTCGCATCCAGTTCCACAATCATCGTTTTTGTGGATACATGGGAAATCTTGGCGCCCATTATCATGCAAACTTCCATAATATCTTTTCGTGTTGTATTATTATAGGAAACTTTCATCATAATCAGTTCCCGGGTCACACTCTGAAGTTCCTGCAGCCGACGGACTTTAATCACATCAATTTTTTTATTTAACTGTTTTTCAATCTGCTCAATGACTCTGGAATCTCCGGTAGAGACAATCGTCATATTCGAAATTTCCCGGTTCTCTGTTTCGCCTACCGCAAGACTGTCAATATTGTATCCCCGGCGCGCAAACAATCCGGCTGTTTTTGATAAAACACCGGAACGGTTTTCTACCAGTACTGAAAATATCCCTCTCATCAGCCTCTACTCCTTTACTTTATCGAATTTATAAACTTCACAGATCATCAATGCCGAATTATCGCATGCCAGGAAATCTTCGATTGTTGTATCCATCTGCTCCATTTCTTTTAAATGAAAATAATCCATGCCATAGGCCAGCGCCAGCTTTTCAAAATCCGGAATATCTCCCAGCTGCACCGCAATATACCGCTGATTGTAGTTATTCGACTGATATTCCCGAACAAGGCCCAGATATCCATTTTTCATAATAATGATTTTAATTTTAACACCATACTGGACCATCGTTGCCAGCTCCATCATCGACATCTGGAAAGAACCGTCACCGCATACCGCAATGACCTGCCGATCCGGCGCTGCCATCTTCGCCCCAAGAGCTGCCGGAATGGAATATCCCATCGTTCCGAAGCCGCCGGTTGTCAGAAAACGCCCCTGCTTCATCACATAATTGTCCGCTGACCAGAGCTGGTTCTGCCCAACATCGGCAACATAGATCGCATTTTCATCCATCCGCTCTGTCAGATGTTCCACAAACAGGCATGGATTAATATAACCTTCATGGAATGTCCTGCGGTCCACACAGCTACGTTTCACATCCCTCAGCGCTTCCACCCATGGCTTATAATTCACCTTTATATCATAGTCTAAAAGCTGTTCAAAAATCAGCCGCGCATCGCCAACCAGAGGAATAGTCGGTCCAATATTTTTGCCGATCTCCGCCGTATCAATATCAATGTGTATGATCAGACGATTCCGTTCCAGTTTTGACGGCGCCCCGACAGCCCGGTCATTGACTCTCGCCCCGACAATAATCAGCAGGTCACTCTGGGCTACCGCCTGATTCGCATAGGGTTTTCCATTCACACCGAGCATTCCGAAAAACAGCGGATGACGCTTCGGCATACTGCCAACGCCCATCATGGTCGTAACCACCGGAATGCCATGTTTTTCACAAAAAGCCTGGATTGCCTGCTCTGCATGGCCGAGAATGACACCACCGCCGGCACAGAGCAGTGGACGGTTTGCATTCTTAATCGCTTCCACTACTTTTTTAATCTGGACAATATGTCCCTGAATTTTCGGTTTATATCCCCGGATGGAAATTTCTCCCGGTTCCACATAATTAAATTCCTGTTTCTGGACATCAATCGGCACATCGATCAGAACCGGACCCTGACGGCCTGTAGATGCAATATAAAAAGCTTCTTTAAAAATTCTCGGTATATCCTTTACATCTTTGACAAGATAACTGTATTTTACAAATGGCTCACAGGCTCCTGTAATATCCGCCTCCTGAAAAACGTCTTTTCCCAAAAGACTTGTGGAAACCTGTCCTGTGATAGCCACCATCGGAATACTGTCTGCATAGGCTGTCGCCAGTCCCGTAATCAGATTTGTGGCTCCCGGTCCTGATGTGGCAATACATACCGCCGGTTTTCTTGTCACCCGGGCATATCCGCTGGCCGCATGGCCGCCATTCTGTTCCTGCCGCACTAAAACACTCTTTATGTTTGAATCATACAGGCTATTATAAAAAGGAGCAATCGCTACTCCCGGATATCCGAATACCACGTCAATCCTCTGAGCTTCCAAACATCTTACCATGGCATCTGCACCTGTCATTTCACTTCACCCCCATAAATTAATAAATCTTTTCCAGTTCTTCCATCTCTGCATTTATCCGTGCCTCACAGGACCGCATAGCCTCAATGGTTTTTTCAAAAAGTTCTTCCAGTTCCCAGCCAAGTCTCTCTGCTCCCTGACGTATCACATCTCTGGAGCAGCCGGCTGCAAACCGTTTGTCCTTAAATTTCTTTTTCAGGCTCGAAACCTCCATATCCATAACGCTTTTGGAGGGCCGCATCCGGGCGGCTGCACCGATCAATCCGGTCAATTCGTCGGCGGCAAACAGAATTTTCTCCATTTCATGCTTCGGTTCCACATCGCAACAAAGGCCATAACCATGGCTGCAGATCGAATAGATCATATCTTCACCCACACCGGCCTCCCGGAGCAGTTCCGGCGCTTTGATACAGTGCTCTTCCGGGTAT
>DBGCEW010000012.1:0-3416 GCA_048357495.1 Frisingicoccus sp. | reverse complement strand
ACTTTCCCGGATGAGGCGGCCCTGTCATGGGACAATGTCGGACTTCTGTGCGGACGTATGGACCGGGATATACAGAAGATTTACGTGACATTGGATGCGGATATGAAGTCGGTGGAAAGGGCGGCAGCCGTGGGTGCCGATTTGATTCTGACCCATCACCCTCTCATTTTTTCGGGAATAAAACGAATCAGAGAAGGGGATTATCTTGGAGAGCGGATTCTGAAAATCATTGAAAAGAATATGGCGTGTTATGCGATGCACACGAATTACGATGTGAAACGTATGGGCAAAATTGTAGCAGAGCGTATGGGTATCACTGATTATGACATATTGGAGCCGACGGTTGAGGACGGTACAGAAGGTATCGGATTTACAGGAAATCTTTCAGAGCCGGTTTCTCTGGGTACATACGGAAGACGGATCAAAGAGTGGTTTCATATTCCGGGCATCCGCATTTATGGAGATCCGGAGCAGAAAATCGACCGGGTTTCGGTATGTCCGGGTTCTGCAAAAGGAATGGAAGGGTTTGCCCTGGCCCAGGGTGGACAGGTATTGATTGGCGGTGATTTCGGACACCATGAAGGTCTGGATTGCCTTGAAAAGAAGATCGCGGTGATTGATGCCGGACACTATGGACTGGAGTATATTTTTGTAGAGGATATGGCAGGGTTTTTAAAAGCCCATTGTCCGGACATAGAGGTCTATGCGTCACCGGTCGAGTATCCTTTTCAGTGTATTTAACATCGGGGGAGGAATATTATGGCGGAGAAGGAAAAAGTGCAGATAAGGATTTTGGATGAAATTTATGAATATGATAAAGACGCATGTCTTGAAGAAGTCAGCAGAGATTTCCAGTCCCGTTTTCCCCATCGGATTATTCTGGCGAGGGTAAACGGAAGGCTGAGGGAGCTTTGCAGAACGATCACGGAAAACAGTCAGACCGAGTTTGTGACGGTTGGAGAAAAATCCGGAGAACAGGCATATCGAAGGACGGCCACGCTGATCTTAACAAAAGCAGTGGCGGATATTCTGGGCAGTAACGCCCGGCTGATTGTTCAGTTTTCGGTTCATAAGGGATATTATTGTGAAATTATTGGGCATATGCCAATAGAAACGGAAATTCTTAAAAAGATCCAGCGACGGATGGAAGAGGTGGTCGGAGCAGATATTCCGATTCTGAAGCGGACAGTGGGAACCTACGAAGCTCAAAATCTTTTTAAGGAAGGTGGTATGGAGGAAAAGGGGAAACTCTTTAAATATCGCCGGGCTTCCCGGGTGAATATTTACCAGCTTGAAAATATCAGTGATTATTATTATGGATATATGGCGCCTTCCACCGGATATATTTCAAAATTCGAACTCATTCCCTATCACGAAGGATTTGTTATTCAGATGCCTGTGGCCGAAGCGCCGGAGGTTCTTCAGCCGTTCTGTCCATCAGAAAAAGTGTTTGACGTGATGAAAAAATCCACTATCTGGGGAGAGCGTCTCGGAATCTGTAACACGGGGCAACTCAATGACTATATTGTCGATGGCAGTTTTTTGGATCTGATTCTTGTGGCTGAGGCCCTTCAGGAAAAAAATATCGGAGATATTGCTGATGAAATATATGCCAGCGGTAAGCGGATTGTTCTTATTGCAGGACCGTCTTCTTCCGGGAAAACAACCTTTTCCCACAGACTCAGTGTACAGCTCCGGGCCAAGGGATTGAAACCCCATCCGATCGCCGTGGATGACTATTTTGTGGACCGGGAACGGACTCCGAAGGATGCGGATGGAAATTATAATTACGAATGTCTGGGAGCTCTGAATATTGAACAGTTTAACAAGGATTTACTGGCACTTTTGCGTGGAGAACGGATAGAGCTTCCAAAATTTAATTTTGTCAGCGGAAAATCCGAATACGGAAAAAATAATTTTCTGCAGATAGGAAAAGAAGATGTGCTTGTTATTGAAGGGATTCACTGTCTGAATGATGCGTTAACCTATACAATTCCGACGGAAGATAAGTACCGGGTTTATATCAGTGCCCTGACCCAGTTGAATCTGGATGAGCATAACCGGATCGCAACAACGGACGGGCGGCTGATTCGCCGGATCGTGCGGGATGCAGCTCACAGAGGTGCTTCTGCGGCTCACACGATTTCCATGTGGCGTTCTGTCCGAAGAGGTGAAGAGACGAATATTTTCCCGTTTCAGGAAAATGCGGACGCTTTGTTTGATTCATCGCTGATTTATGAATTTTCTGTTTTGAAACAGTTTGCCGAACCGCTGCTTTTTGGTATCAGGCCGGAGCAGCCGGAGTATGAGGAGGCAAAACGGCTGTTGAAGTTCCTGGACTATTTTGTCGGAGTGACCAGTGAAAATGTTCCGAAAAATTCGATTTTGAGAGAATTTATCGGCGGCAGTTATTTTAATGTCTAGGTGCTTTACAAACCGATCAAAGCGTGATAAGATAAAAGCTCAAGTTTGCTGAATGGTCGCATCTGCGTATTCCGAAAGGATGCAGATGAGGAAAGTCCGAGCTTCACAGGGCAGGATGCCGGATAACGTCCGGTGGAGGCGACTCTAAGGAAAGTGCAACAGAAATAAACCGCCGGTTTCGGCCGGTAAGGGTGGAAAGGCGAGGTAAGAGCTCACCGCTTTTCTGGTAACAGAAAGGGCTCTGTAAACCCCATCCGAAGCAAGACCGCACATGGGACCATACGGCGGCCCGTCGTGTCTCAGGGTAGGTCGCTGGAGCTTCCTGGTAACAGGAAGTCGAGATAGATGACCATTTTTAACATAACTCGGCTTACAGGCAGACTTGAAAATAAAAAAATGACTATCAGTTTTTGCTGACAGTCATTTTTTTGTTTTTTCGAAAAGGATTTACTGTGGCGGCCTGTGGGAGCCATTGACATACCGGGGGCCGAAACGTATAATGTTAGGCATTAGGAGGAAGTAAAATGAATTTTTTTAAGAAAGCCTGGGAGATGGTTTCACCGCTGATTGTGTATGGTCTGATTCAGTATACGGTTGCTGCAGCGGCGTTTTTTTTATGGTTATACAGTAAAGGGAATCCTGGACTTGGGGAAAATCCGGCAGAAATGCTGAATCAGAATGTTGTGCTGATTTCCGGAATCAGCGCATTGCTGTCGATTCCTGTACTGAAACATATGCTTCATAAGGAATGGCTGAAGCGTCCCTATGTGATTCAGCAAAATGAACCGAAGGCAGAAAAATATATGTTTGTTCTTATTGCGTCTGCAGGAGCGACGGTGTCAGTGAACCTTTTTATTAATGCGCTTGGCATTTTTAAATATGCCACAGACTATGCCCGGGCAGCGAGGGAAATGTATGGAGAGCCTTTATATATGCAGATCATGGTTATCGGAATCCTAATGCCGGTTATGGAGGAGTTGATATTCCGGGGA
>DBGCEW010000011.1:0-3187 GCA_048357495.1 Frisingicoccus sp. | reverse complement strand
TATGGGATTCGCTTTTATGGAAGCGTTTATGGATGGATTAGAAGTGGAATCGAGTCCGGAAAAGGGGACACGGATCCGAATGAAAAAGAAACTGGGAGTGGTCTGAAAATCTATGGAATTTCTTGAATTGCTTTTAGCCGCAAAGTCAGGGGATAAAGAGTCAAGGGATTTACTTATAGAAAAAAATATGGGGCTTGTGTGGAGTGTCGTCCGGCGATTCAGTCACCGGGGATATGAGCCGGAGGATTTATTTCAGATTGGAGTTATCGGTCTTATGAAGGCCATTGACTATTTTGACACCAGTTATAATGTCAAATTTTCGACCTATGCCGTACCAATGATTTCGGGAGAAATTAAACGGTTTCTGAGGGATGACGGCATGATCAAGGTCAGCCGTTCCCTGAAGGAATATTCGTGGAAAATTCAGAAGGCCAGAGAAGAACTGAGCTATGAAAACGGGAGGGAGGCCTCATTGAGCGAGCTCTGTGCCTGTACAGGCATTGCGCCGGAGGATGTGATCTCGGCGATGGAAGCGGGCTGTGAGGTTGAGTCTCTCAACAAAGTGATTTTTCAGAGTGATGGCCAGCCGGTCCATCTGGCGGACAAGCTGGTAGAAAAAAAGGATTATCACGGAGAGCTGCTGGATCATCTGCTCATCGAAGATCTTCTGGCGAATCTGGATGCCAGAGAGCGGGAGCTGATTATTCTGAGATATTACTGCAATGAAACCCAAAGTAAAATTGCGGATTATTTCGGTATATCCCAGGTTCAGGTATCCCGAATGGAGAAGCGGGTACTTAAGCGGCTGAGAGAAAAAATCAACGGGTGATAAAATGCGAATTGGGATTGCAATTCGCTATGGAAATGGTGTATCATAGATATCAGGGAAAATACATGGAGGAGGAATTTTATAATGAAAATCAGTTTACTTGAACCTATTGGTATTTCAAAGGAAGTATTGGATGGATTATCTCAGGGGCTTAAAGACCGGGGGCATGAATTTACATTCTATGACACAAAGACAACGGATGTGGAAGAGCTTAAAAAACGTTCTGAAGGCTGTGATATCGTGATGATTGCCAATAATCCGTATCCGGCGGAAGTGATTGAAGCTGCCGATGCATTAAAGATGATCTCCGTTGCTTTTACGGGGATTGATCATGTGGGGGTTAAAGCCTGCGCGGATAAGGATATTATGATCTGTAATGCGGCCGGCTATTCGAATCAGACCGTTGCTGAGCTTGTGATCGGGATGGCCATTGACGGTCTCAGAAATATTGCCAAAGCCAATGATGTTGTCCGCAACGGCGGCACCAGCGCAGGTATCGGCGGCCGCGAGATCTGCGGACGGACGGTAGGTATTATCGGTCTCGGAAAGATCGGTATGGTTGCGGCAAAGCTGTTCCTGGCTTTCGGAGCCAAGGTGATTGCCTACAACCGGAGCCAGTCGGAGGAAGCAAAGGCCCTGGGCATTGAATATAAATCCCTGGATGAGGTTCTTTCAGAGAGCGATATTATCTCAGTGAATATGCCGTTAAACGACAGTACACGAGGCTTTATCAGCGCTGAAAAGATTGCTCTGATGAAACCGGATGCCGTATTTATTAACTGTGCCCGTGGTCCGATTGTGGATAACGCAGCCCTTGCCCGTGCATTGAATGCGGATAAGCTCGGCTTTGCCTGTGTGGACGTATTCGATATGGAACCACCGATTCCTGCCGATTATCCGCTGCTTTCTGCAAAGAATACCTTACTGACACCGCATCAGGCATTTATCTCTGAAGAATCCATGATTCGCAGAGCGAAGATTGTTTTCGATAACGTTTATGCTTATCTGGATGGCGCACCGGTGAACGTTTGTAAATAAGTTTTAATTTCATAAAAATTTTCAATACATCTTTTGGAAAAGAACGCATTTTTTTCAAAAGATGTATTTTTTTATGGCCAAAAGGAATAATAAGCCTCAAAGGAGTGGTGAAAATGTATAAAACAAAGGGTTTAAAAGTTTTCCTATACCTGATATTGACATTGACGGCGGTGATGTTCTGGATATATATTCAGGCTTCAATGACGTCCGATGTGGGTCATACCCGGTATGAAGGGGCGGTGTTTGTAGATCATGAAGCAGGACATTTATATCAAGCTGGATAATCATGTCCGGACAGAGCATCCGGATATTTGCCTGAAGGATATGGCCAGTGTTTATTGCGGCGATCAAGAACTGAAGGTCCGGGCTGAAAATACGCCGATTTTTTCCTTTGAGGGAGAAGAAAAAGAAGTCCTTTCTATTTTATATATTTATGAGCGGTTATATGAAGCTTTGGGGATGGACATTCAAATTCACAGTATCGGAGAATCGGATTGTATCGTCGATTTAACCGACGGGAAAAGACCTCCGAAGCTCTGGTCAAAGATTCAGGTCCTTTTTGTGAGTCTGGTGACCTTTTTCGGCGCAGCCTTTTCGATTATGACCTATAACGAGGATGCCGGCGTTCCGGATGTATTTAAAACACTCTATGAGATGATTACCGGCAGCCGGTCAGGCAACGGTGTTCTGGAAGCCGCCTATTCGGCCGGTATTGGGCTGGGGGTCATTGTTTTCTTTCATCACTTTGAGAAAAAAGGACGGAGGGATCCGACAGCAATGGAGATACAGATGGATAAGTACGAAAAGGATGTGGTGGATGCCTCTGTCAAATCCTCGGACCGCCGGGGGAAGTCGCTGGATGTCGGAGAATAAAGGGATGAAAACATTTATTTTAGGGTTTATCGGTCTGGCTTCAGGCTTCACGGTGGCGTCGGCGCTTTTTGCCCTGATCGCCACTATCGGTGTATTGAACCGTCTGGCCCAGGTGACCCGGAGTGCAAAGAACATTCGGTGGTATGAGAGCTGCTATATGGCCGGAGGAATCATTGGAAATATTGTTTATCTCTATCAGATGCCCATTCCCGGAGGCGGCCTTCTGATGATGGGGGCCGGCGGTTTGTTTATCGGTATCTATGTCGGCTGCTTTATTGGCGCTCTGGCAGAGGTGGTCAATATGTTTCCGATTCTGTTTCACCGCATACATCTGCGTGAGGGAATGAAGGCACTGATATGGTCGATGGCCCTTGGTAAAGCAGCGGGGGGGATCATTCAGTTTTTTATATGAGAAAGGGGAACGTCAATGGACAGAAAAGATTATCA
>DBGCEW010000010.1:0-30147 GCA_048357495.1 Frisingicoccus sp. | reverse complement strand
AAGAAAACCTGCTATCCCCCGCAGGTTTTCTTCTTTTTTATTTCTCTTTTATTTTCCGTCGGCAATTTCTCCGGCAAACAGAAGCACAGCTCCGGTAAACAGAGCAAAATCCCCTTGATTAAAAATAATGCGGCGGAATTTTTCCGGCCCTGCATCAAAGCGGATATAATCTGTCACTTTTCCGTGCCGTATACGCTCCCAGGCATTACTGGCTGCCCCGCCCAGCATCAGCGACAGGCCGAGCTTCTGACATGTATGTCCCTTTTTTCCGGAATAGGCCATGAGAGCCCCCGCCAGACTTCCGACGCCGAGCATCGTTACCCCGCGAAGTACCTCCGGCGCATCACTCAGCCACCCGAGCATCGCTCCGTCGTTATAAGCTTTTGTAAGTATCACCTTATCTCCCGGAAGCTTCTTCTCGCTGTTTTTACCCATGCATTCCTTCACATAATTTTTAAAAAACAAATCTTCACCGCAAATTGCAGCGGCAAGTCCGAACCATACCATATTGACTGCCTCCTTTGTTCCTATTATAAACAAATTTTATAATGTAATTCCAAGGAAATCAATAGCAATTCCGGCGCCAACTCCAATCACATATAAAAGCCCTGTAATCCGGAGATTTTCCCGCATGGAATCGTTGGATTTATAAAGCACAATAAGTCCGACACCGGCGCCGACAAGAAGTCCCGCCATCATGGATCCAAGACTCATCGCGCCATCCAGATATAACTGGGTAATAACAACCGATGAAGCGCAGTTTGGTATCAGTCCGACAATACCGGAAAGTACCGCGCCGATCACCGGACGATTCAGTATCATCTGGCTCAGACTGTCTCTCCCGATAATAGAAATAACAATATTTAAAATAAAGGAAACCAAAAGAATAAAGAAAAATATCTGAACCGTATGTACAACCGCTGATTTAAAAAGACTGTTTTCACCTTCACAATGACAGTGGTCGTGTTCACACATATGGTGAATATCCATCTCTGCTTTCGGTTCTTTTTTTACCACTGAAAATACCAGATCCACTAAAAATCCGGCAGCAATACCGATGACCACCTTCATCCCGAGAATCGATACGATGAAATTCACCGGTACTTTCTGAGAAATCAGCACCGGAAGCATTTCATCCGATGTCGAGAGAAAAATAGCGATCAGTGTTCCCCGGCTTATGACCCGGCCGGCATAGAAACTGGCTGCCGCCGCCGAAAATCCACACTGGGGAAATATGCCCGCGATACTTCCGATCAGTGGGCCGAACCGTCCCGATGCCTGAACCATATGACGGGTATGAGCACTCATCTTATGCTCCATATATTCCATAATAATATAGGTAATCAATAAAAAAGGCAGAAGACGTACACCGTCTTTCAGCGTATCCAGAATAATTTCATACATTGCAAACCTCATTTCAATTCCGTCTACGTGCAGCTTTTTTATATTATCCTATAGACAAAGCCTTTGTCAAGTAGTCACATTTTTTAATATTCTCTAAAATACCGGAAAATCAACCCGATTCCCACACCAATTGCCAGCCACTTTAAAGCTGTTCCGAGTCTTGGTCTGCGAATTCTTTCCCGCACAGAATCCAAAATCATGTTTTCTCCATCCCGATTTACCATCTTTCAACATCCTTTCATCTCAATTTAAATCCAGTATACAATTTAAGGGAAACGTATGCCATCGCTGTAGCTTACATTTCCCCTGGAAACTCTTACATTATTGTAATATATACCGGTTCATCCATGATTATTCCAGTGTTGTAAAGGATGCCATGAGCGCCGCCAAAGCTTCACCGCTGTCCGGTGAACCGGTTCCGATCACCTCAATCAGGTATCCATCCTGAAGAAGGATGGTATAGTGCTGATTCACTTCCACGCCCTGATATGCCGAATCAATCTGCATAAATTTTGCCGGACGGCCTAAAAATTCACTGTCTCTGATTTCCTGTTCCACAGAAAAGGTCATGCCATGACCGTCTTCTTCAAGCTGTTCGATCATCAGCTCCATATATGCTTCCGGCGACAATTCGGATTTTTCAACAATAATTCCGACACTTGCCGAAGCATCGGCGCTATTGGCCATCATTTCATAGACCAGCACATTTTCTCCGTCTTTAACCGATGGTAAAATCGTCTCTCTTTCTTCTTCCGATAAGAGAGTCACCCCTTCACCGGCTGTAAATTTCATGTTCAGCCACGAACTCTCCCAGCCCGTTTCCGTCATAGTCCCCGGCGTGTAGCCTTCCTCCACGGTGCCTTCTCCTGCCGTTTCGCCGGCTGCCTCCGTTGCTGCTTCCGTTGCCCCGGCTGTCTCCGTTGCTGCTTCTGTTTCTGTTTCATCTCCTGTCTCCGCTGTCACTGCGGTGGTCCCTGTCGTTTCTTTCGTTTCTGAAGGGCTGCAGCCGGTAATCCCGGATACCGCCAATGACAGCACCGTCACAGTGAGTAAAATTCCTTTTTTCATGTCATTGATTCTCCTTTTTAATATTTCTTTATCCTGTATCTTTACTATACAAAACTTCCTGCAAGTAAATGAGGCATAGAAACATGATTCCTATGCCTCAAAATCATCTCATATTCACTTTATATCCCAAAAGTATCCTTCTATTCCAGCGTTGAAAAAGAATTCATAAGTCCTTCCAGAGCTTCCCGCGTTTCCGCTGTTCCGGTTCCGATAATCTCAATAAGATAACCATCCTGTTCACCAATCATATATGTCTGAACCATGTTTACCCCCTGATAGCTCGAATCAACTTCAACAAACTTCATCGGACGGCCTAAAAATTCCTGATCCACAATTCCGTTCACTACAGAAAATGTAATTTCACCTTCCATGCCTTCAAGTTCCTGAACCAGTACTTCCATATACTGTTCCGGTGATACCAGCGCTTTTTCAACGATCACACCGACACTCGTTACTCCTGTCGCATCGGATGCCATCATCTCGTAAGTATATTCAAAACCGTCTGTTTCCGTTCCGGTAACCTCTTCACCGGCAGACATTACCTCATCCATATCCGCCTCAGACATCATCGTCACGCCTTCACCCGCTGTAAACTTCATATTCAGCCACTGGCTCTCCCAGCCGGTTTCTGTTGTTATTCCCTGAACATATTCCTTTGCTGCCTCAGTTGCTTCTACCGTTTCCGTTTCAGCTGCTGTTGTCGCAGCCTTTGTCTCTTTTTTCTCGGAGCCGCCGCAGCCTGTAATCCCCACCGAAACAAGTGCCATCACTGTCAAAGTGAGTAAAACCCGTTTTTTCATTATACGTCTTCCTCCTTTTTGAATATAATTTATTCTACCCTAAATCCCCCTTTTTCGCAAGCTGATTTACCTTATTATGCCAAAAAGGTACAGCCAAAAATGACTGTACCTTTTTGATGGGATTGACGATTTATTTTGCCAGAATTTCCATAATTTTATTGCTTCTCTGAATAAAAGCGGTCAGAGCTCCGGCTTCCAGCGGCTTATGGCTCAACAGTGCCAGATCATACAGCTGCTGGCAAATGAGATCTGTATGCTCCCCTTCGCTGTGCTCCAGAACATACTGCACCAATGCATGATTGGCATTTAAAATCAGTGTTTCCCCCTCGTTTCCAAACATGCTCATGTCTGTCATGCCATACATCTTCATCATGTCCTGCATACGACGGCTTTCTTCCTTCAATGTAATCATGGAAGAGGTTTCTGTATTTTTAAGTTTTTCCACTTTGACTTCAAGATTATCCCGTCCAAGGGCTTTTTTGAAAATTTCTGTCAGTGTTTTTGTATGTTCTTCCAGCGCTTTGCTGTCTTCTTCACTGACCTCTTCTTTAAAGACATCGGATAAGTCCGTATCAATCCGATGGAATTTCAGATTTTCATCATCACCTTCCAAAACGCTGATAAACGGCTGATCGATCGTATGCTTCAAAATCACGGCATCCATACCCTGTTCTTTAAACATGTTGATATACTGCGCCTGCTGCACTTCATCAGTGACATAAAATACCTGATTTTCGTGCTTTTCTTTAGCCCCTTCCAGATAATCCTCTAATGTCAGATACTTGCCTTCCAGATTTTTATAAAGGATATAGGCTTTCATCTTTTCTTTGAATTTCTCATCCCTCATAACACCATATTTGATGAAAGGATTAATATCATCCCAGTATTTTTCATAATTTTCCCGGTCTGTTTTGCACATGCCTGAAAGCTTGTCTGCAACCTTTTTGGTAATATAATCCGAAATCTTCTGTACAAAGCCATCATTCTGCAGTGCGGAACGGGATACGTTCAGCGGCAGGTCCGGACAGTCGATAACGCCCTTCAGAAGCATCAGGAATTCAGGAATGACTTCTTTAATATTATCGGCAATAAATACCTGGTTGTTATATAACTTAATCGTTCCTTCAACCGCTTCATATTCCAGATTCATTTTCGGGAAGTAAAGAATTCCTTTCAGGTTAAACGGATAATCCATATTCAGATGAATCCAGAATAAAGGCTCTTTATAGTCATTAAACACTTTGCGGTAGAAGGCTTTATACTCATCTTCGGTACATTCATTCGGATGTTTTGCCCACAACGGATGGGTATCATTAATGAGGAACGGACGTCTGCGAATCTTCACCATCTTCTGCTCCGGCACAATTTCAACCGTTTCCTTTGTTCCGTCTTCATTTTCCTTTTCTTCGGTTTTCGCCGGTTCTGTATAGTATTCTTCGATGCTGTCTGTCGGGCGAAGCTCCTCCTCTTTAATATTCTGGTACTCCGGTTCACCGCCTTCTTTGGCCTGGTAAATTTCTACCGGCATAAATGCACAGTATTTCTGGAGAACTTCACGGGCCCGGTATTCATTTGAAAACTCATAACTGTCTTCATTCAGATATAATGTAATCTCTGTACCCCGGCTCTCTTTATCGCCTCGTGCCATGGAATATTCCGATTCCCCGTCACATTCCCAGTATACCGGTTCCGCGCCTTCTTTATAGGAAAGGGTCTGAATGGTTACCCGCTCTGCGACCATAAATGCCGAATAGAATCCCAGACCAAAGTGACCGATAATCTGGTCTTCATTGGTTTTATCCTTATATTTTTCTAGGAAATCGGTAGCGCCGGAGAAGGCAATCTGGGTAATGTACTCTTTCACCTCATCGGCTGTCATACCAATACCGTTATCCCGGACAATCATGGTTCTGTCTTCTGCGTTGACAATGACTTCCACCTGCAGTTTTTCATCGCCGGGAATTTCGTATTCGCCCATCATATCCAGTTTCTTTAATTTTGTAATCGCATCACAGCCATTGGATACGAGCTCTCTGACAAATATATCATGGTCTGAATACAGCCATTTTTTTATAATTGGAAATAAATTTTCACTGTTAATGGACAAACTTCCCTGTTCTTTCATCATTTCTCCCATTACAATCACTCCTTATTTTTTTAACTAAGACATATTGTAATACCTGTTTTTCGGATTGTCAACAAAAAATTAGCACTCAATCCGATTGAGTGCTAACATTTTTAACTATTTTACATGCTCTGTTTCTTTTTTGCAAGTGCCAGCGTCACACAAACCAGAGCCGCCGCAAATGCAAACTGAATGCCGATACACTGAAGAACTTCCACCTGCACCTTCCCCGTAACCCTTCCAAAATCCGCCAACAGGTCATTGGCTTTTTCATACCAGTAGAC
Source organism: Frisingicoccus sp. (assembly GCA_048357495.1). Classification (GTDB taxonomy): domain Bacteria; phylum Bacillota; class Clostridia; order Lachnospirales; family Lachnospiraceae; genus Frisingicoccus. Next base: position 24,466 of record DBGCEW010000010.1, on the reverse strand, counting down.
CGGAAGAAACATGGCAGCTTTCCGGACGCTCCCGCTCATATACTCCAGGGGAATAAATACACCGCAGAGAAAGCTCATTCCTAGGGAAATCACATTGACAATACCGTTCAGCATACTTGAATTTTTTGCCAGAATCCCCACCAGATAGGCCAGAGACAGCGCCACCAAAAGCATCATAAGTGCATTGAACAAATAATAGACAAAGCCGCCACTGTGAATAAAGTTTTTTCCGTAAATTACCAGAGCCACTCCGATGCTGAACAGCCAAAGTCCTATTCCTACCGTTGCTGCCGCAAAAAGTCCTTCCAGATTCTGCCGGCGCCCCGATATAGCCGAGGCCTGCATCCGTTTCTGTAAATCGCCCCGCCGGAAAGCAGAAAGTACATTCCCCATAGCATAACAGAGAACGCCCATAAACAGATAGGGAATGTATCGGAAATAATAGGCATAATCCGGTACCTTTCCTGCTGTTCCTGACAGATTTTCCATTGTCACCTGTGCCAACCGGTATTCCTCACCGGCCGCAGCCGCTTCCTGTTCCGAAAATCCGGCCGCTGCATACGTCCGGGCATTGTTGATAAAACTGTTTATCTGCTGATCCACATAAAAGGATGTATAGGAGCCCGGCACTTTGGTCACCTGCAGCTTTTCCTCTTCCAGAATACACTTCTCAAAAAAATTCTCCGGAATTCTTACAATATATGCCACATTGCGGTAAAAGAGATTCTCCTGAAGCACTTCCGGCTGATTCTCCGTTAAAGCCACTTCATGAAAATTTTCCAGATAGGCTTTTAATCCCCGGGCCATCGGACCGCCGTCTTCATCCACCAGAGCAATTTTTATACTTTCAGCCTTATAACTGCTGAAATTCTCCGTTTGAGCCACGGACTGGAATATGACGGTCGTGCCTAAGAAAATAATTAAATATAGAAGAATCATTCCCTTATTCTGTTTTACGATTTTCATATAACCTTTATATACTGTCATAACGTTCCCTCCTGACCATCAGGAATGAGGCACCGAGCATCCCCACACTCATGACCACCAGCGTCACCAAACTCCGCATATATCTGTCCCTGTCTCCATAAACATTAATACAGTAAAATGCGTCTGCAATGACGGATGCCGGATTTATGCGGTTCATAAATGGCATGTTCCGCTCCACGATGTCTTTCATCGTGCCGTTCATAAGGCCCGCAAGAAAACTGGAGGTCATGGAAACCGCAAGCAATATGGCAATTTTAATTCCTTCACCCATTTTCCCGATGCTGCCAATAAAAATCCCCATCGAAACACCAATGATACATCCGAACAGAATAATAACAAACATTTCACTCAGGTTTCCCTGAAAATCCAGATGAAGCACATACCTCAGATAAACCAGCAGAATAATAACATTCAGGAAATGCATCATAAAAGCGCCGGCCATTTCAGAAAATATAATTTTCAGTTTATGGGTTGGCGTAATACACCGTCTTGCTGCCAGCGGCGTCAGATTTGCCTGAAAGGACAGCACTGCACCAAAGCCGATAAAGGCGCCATAAAGGCAGGCCATGGCAATCAGCGCATAAAAAAACTGAATCATTCCATTCGTGGTCTTTCCTCCAAGAGAAACCTGTTCAACAGCTTCCTGATAATCCCCTATCTGCGCTGCCGCGGCCTGAATACCTTCCGGATGAACTGCAGCAACCTTCTCCATGGCCGCTTTTCCGTTCACATAACTCTCCAAAAGGGACTGGAGAATACTCTGAGAAAGACCATTACCGCCGACCGTCAGAGATGGCTCCGGACCTGCATAATAAATACCGGCTACATCCTGGGCCTTCAGCGCCTTTTCCGCTTCTTCCTCTGTCATTTTCTTCACATCGATCATCCCGGCCGCATCCGCCTCCATATTCTCTATAAATTCCAGAAAAACTCTGTCACCGCCGGACACTTCCACCACAGCTACCGGGACCGTTTCAAAATTCGCTTCTTCCATATTACCAAAACCGAAATAAAACAGGGTTCCCAGAATCAGGGGAAAAATCAACGGCCAGAAAAGCGTATCAAAATTTCTGAGTTTTACAATCACATTATATTTGATCAAATTCAGCATTCCGGTCCCTCCTAATCTCTCAGCTCTTTTCCCGTGAGTTCCAGAAAGACATCATTCAGCGTCGGAAGTTCGGAAAAGACTCTGCCGAAGCTAATATCCTGTGCCTGAAGATAATTCAAAATACGAATCAGATTATGTTTGGCTCCCGTACACTGAACAACCAGAACCTGTTCCTCATAATTCACCGCAAACACATGGGCGAGATTTTTTATGGCTTCCAGATGCTCCGGTTCAAGGGCAATCGCTTCCACCGTCACCTGCTCTCCCATTTTAATCATATTCTTGAGTTCTTCCTTCGTTCCCGAAGCAATGCACCGTCCATGATCCAAAATGGCTATCCGGGTACAGATCTGTTCCACTTCTTCCATATAATGCGAGGTATAAATAATGGTAGATCCCTGACGGTTCAATTCCTGTATGCCCTCCAGAATCCGGTTCCGGCTCTGCGGATCTACCGCCACCGTTGGTTCATCAAGAATAATCAGCCTCGGCTTATGGGCAATGCCACAAGCAATATTTAACCGGCGAAGCAGACCTCCTGAAAGCTTCTTCGGACGCATTTTCCGAAATTCCTCCAGCCCGACAAAACGAATGGCTTCTTCCACAAGAACTTTTCTCCGTCCTTTGTCCGTCACATAAAGTCCGCAGAAATAATCGATATTTTCATAAACCGTCAATTCATCGAAAACGGCCACATTCTGGAGGACAATGCCGATCTCCTGCTTTACCTTGTAGCTGTCCGGTCTCATTTCCTCCCCGAAAACCCGTATACTCCCTTTATCATATTTTAACAGCGCCAGAAGACAATTGATGGCTGTTGTCTTCCCAGAGCCGTTTGGCCCGAGCAGGCCGAAAATTTCACCTTCCTGAACATTTAAATTCAAATGATCCAGGGCTACCAGATCCCCGTACCGCTTTACAAGGTTTTTTATTTCGATCATATAAATGGCCTCCTTCCTTTTACATTTCCAGTATATCCCTTCTCCGCCCTTTTCCCAAGTGTCCCCTGTCACGGCTCTCCATGACAAATGTCACAATCTTCTTCCGAAGCTTTACCGAAAGCCCCAATGTATACTATAATAAAATAAATATGAGTTTACGAAAGGAAGGGCCCTACGGCCGGATAGCTTATGCGATATTTTCAAAACACAGGACTTCTGCTGATCTACTGCCTGTTCTCCGTCCTGTATACCGATATCAACTTTATATTTATTCTCAGTTTTTTGGCTGCTCTGATGCTTGGCTGCAGCGGTTTCTTTATGGAATCCCAAAATTCCCGCCGGCTTCTGAGTCTCATTTTTCTTGGGGCCGCTGTATGCTTCCCCGGCCTTTTCTTCTTTTTCCCGGTTCCGGTCTACATTCTCCTCCGGGAACATTTAAAAGCAGGGGCAGCCATGGGGATTTTTCTTTATATCTATCACTTTACCCTTTCATCATCGGCGGCGCTTCTGCCTCTGTCTTTCGGCATTTTTGCTTTTCTTCTTGCTTCCCTGCTCCAGCATAATGCCGAACATGATAAAGCCCTGAGTCTGAAATTCCATCAAATGCAGGATGATGACCGGGAAATAAATCTGCTTCTCTCTGAAAAAAATAAAAGCCTGCTGGAAAAGCAGGATTATGAAATCTATACAGCAACCTTAAAAGAACGAAACCGGATTGCCCGGGAAATCCATGACAATGTGGGCCACGTCTTATCCCGTTCCATCCTGATGGTGGGTGCGGCAAAGGCCGTCAATCAGGACAGCGGCCTGACCCCACTCCTTGAAAATCTGGACAGCTCTTTAAACTCAGCCATGGACAGCATACGAAACAGTGTCCATGACCTCCATGACGACTCGGTAAATCTGAAGGATGCTATTCAAAGTCTCGTCCGGAATTTTACCTTCTGTCCGGTAGATTTGGAATATGACATGGGCTATGAAATTCCAAGGGAAATTAAATACTGTTTTATCAGCATCACTAAAGAAAGTCTTTCAAATATTATGAAACACAGCGATGCCTCTCATGTACACATTGTCCTCCGGGAACATCCGGCCCTCTATCAGTTTCTAATCAAGGATAACGGAAGCACATCGAAAATCTCCGATACCTCTATGAATTCCGGCATCGGCATCAAAAACATGCGGGAACGGGTTGCCACACTAAAGGGTACCATGCAGATTACCACTGAAAAAGGCTTTAAAATTTTTATTTCCATTCCGAAATTTTCAAAGGAGGAAAACCTGTGAATATTATTATTGTCGATGACGACCGGTTCGTGTCCGGCGCCTTAAAAACAATTCTCGAAATCTCCCGGGAAGTCACCGTGGATGCCGTTGGTGAAGACGGGGCAGATGCTGTGGAATTATACCGCAGATATCAGCCGGATGTCCTTCTGATGGATATCCGTATGAAAAAAATGGACGGCCTGGAGGCCGCCGAAAAAATTTTGAAGGAATTTCCGAATGCAAAAATCCTGCTTCTTACAACCTTCTCTGATGATGAATATATTATCAAAGCGCTCCGTCTCGGTGCCAAAGGCTATCTTCTCAAGCAGGATTATCACAGTATTCTTCCCGCCCTTCAGGCTGTGAATTCTGGTCAGACAGTGTTTGGTCATGAAGTCGTTTCCAAACTGCCGGACCTTATTCAGCCTAAAGAAGGCTATGACTATTCCGCCCATGATATCAGTTCCCGGGAACTTGAAATTATCCGGTGCATCGCTGAGGGCCTGAGCAATAAAGAAATTGCCGCCGAACTTTTCTTAAGCGAAGGAACCGTGCGGAATTATCTGAGTTCCATCCTTGATAAGCTTTCTCTCAGGGACCGGACACAGGTGGCTGTTTTTTATTATCAGCATAAATAACCACCGGTGTTTCCTTAATCAAGGAATTTTATAGTTTTTCTATGGCAATATGATTCTGTTTAAAATACTGACAGACGGTTTCGTCCCAGCATTGTTCCAGAGTCCTATCCATAATAAAGGTTTTATAGGAAATCCCCGAAGTGCAGACCAGCTTCTGATGCTCATATTTAATATTTATAAACAGGCCGCCGATATCCGCTTCCCGGACCGGAGGCCTGTATTTTTCCAGAAGCCAGACCGTATTCTCCCGGGAAAGCTGAAAAACAAATTTAAAGCCCACGGGAAGCTTATGCCCTTTGATCAGTTGAAAGGCGAAGGGCTTCACTTCAGACCAGAGGCAAAGCTCCCGGCCTTCCATCGCATCCCATTCTTCCGAATCGAAATAGGGGCGGTTTAAATAACCGCCCAAATGAAATTCCGTAAATGTCTGAATCGTACCGTCACAAAGATAAAACTTATCAAACATGTTCCCGGTAAGCATTCCCGCCATGAAATTTTTTATATCCAGAATGGATAGTCCAATCATGTCTTTTCACTCCGATTTATACATTGATTTCCGAGGTCATTCCCAGAACCTCCCGGTTCTCCCGAAGAATCGGTTCTACCACTTCGCTGAGAAACTCTGATACCTGTTCCGGTCCGCGGCCCACAAAATTCTTCGGATTCATAATCGCCCGAAGTTCTTCCATCGTTATTCCGAAGGCCGGATCTGCCGCAATGCGTTCCAGCAGATCATTCGGTTTTCCTTCTACTTTAACCCTACGTCCCGCATCCATGGAATGTTCCCGGATCCGTTCATGAAGCTCCTGACGGTCACCGCCCCGTTTTACCGCATCCATCATGATATTTTCCGTTGCCATAAATGGCAGCTCACTCATCAGACGCTGTTCAATAACCTTCGGATATACCACAAGGCCGTCAACCACATTCATATATAAATCCAGAATACCGTCAACGGCAAGAAAGGCTTCCGGCACACTGAGACGCTTGTTGGCTGAATCGTCCAGCGTTCTCTCAAACCACTGGGTCGCAGCAGTCACCGCCGGATTCAGCATATCAATCATCACATATCTTGAAAGGGCAGCAATCCGCTCACTGCGCATCGGATTCCGTTTATAAGCCATGGCCGATGAACCAATCTGGCTCTTTTCAAAAGGTTCCTCAATCTCTTTCAGATGCTGAAGGAGACGGATATCATTGGAAAACTTATGGGCGCTCTGGGCGATACCGCCAATCACGTTCAGAACACGGCTGTCAAGCTTCCGGGAATAGGTCTGGCCGGATACCGGAAAGCACCGGTCAAATCCCATCTTTCTGGCAATCCGTCGGTCTGCCTCTTTACATTTTTCATGATCTCCATCGAAAAGTTCCAGAAAGCTGGCCTGAGTCCCTGTTGTTCCCTTGGAACCCAACAGCTGTAACTGGGAAATGATATAATCCAGATCGGACAAATCCATTACCAGGTCATTCAGCCAGAGTGTGGCACGTTTTCCCACCGTTGTCGGCTGCGCCGCCTGAAAATGGGTAAAACCAAGTGTTGGCTGATCTTTATAGGTATCGGCAAATTTTGCCAGTTCATTCATCACATTCAACAGCTTCTTACGAACAAGATACAGAGCTTCCCGCATAATAATCACATCGGTATTATCCCCGACATAACAGGAAGTGGCCCCCAGATGTATAATTCCCTTTGCTGCCGGACACTGCTGTCCATAGGCGTAAACATGGGACATGACGTCATGCCGGACTTCTTTCTCTCTGGCTTTAGCCACATCATAATTAATATCATCCTTTGCAGCCTTCAGTTCGGCAATCTGTGCGTCGGTAATCGGAAGCCCCAGTTCCTTTTCCGTTTCTGCCAAGGCAATCCAAAGTCTTCTCCACGTTTTAAACTTCATATCCGGTGAAAAAATATACTGCATCTCTTTGCTGGCATATCTTTCGGACAACGGACTCTGGTATCGGTCGTTCATAACTCATCCTCCTAAAAATGCTGTGTTTAAAAATCATCTGTAATCTAGCTATGCAATTTTCCGGGCATAATGTCCGCCCCTATTTTATCGCAATCCTCCGGTGAAATCAATAGATTCCCGGCTAAATTTACCAATCTGTCTTTACAATGACAAAGCAACATCCAGAATCATCATGAGCAAAAAGCCGGCAATACTTCCGACGGTTCCCCGATGGGATGTGCCCCGGTCATTTGCCTCGGGAATCAATTCCTCCACAACCACATAAATCATGGCCCCTGCCGCAAAGGATAGCAGCCAGGGCATTGCCGGACGAATCATTGCGGAAACCATCACTACCGCCATTCCAAAAACAGGTTCAACCACTGCCGATAATACCCCATAGGAAAAAGCCTTTCCTGCCGACATTCCTTCCTGCCGCAAAGGCAGCGATACCGCAGCCCCTTCGGGAAAATTTTGAACACCGATTCCCAGAGCCAGCGCGAAGGCCGCCGCATACAGCTCCGTCTGCTCGATATTCTGGGCTGCCAAGGCAAAAGCCAGACCAATGGCCATGCCCTCAGGAATATTATGCAGCGTCACTGCAAAGACAAGAAGGCTCGCCCTGTTTTTCTTCCGGGTATATCGGACAAATATATCATCAACAGCCAACAGAAAAAGGCCCCCTAAAAGAAAACCTGCCCCAGCCGGAATCCACGGAAGCATCCCAGCTTCTTCTGCCTGTTCAATTGCAGGAATAATCAGAGACCACACTGATGCCGCGATCATAATTCCGGAAGCAAAGCCCAAAAAGATTTTTTGGAGCCCTTCGTTGATTTTTTCCCGGAACAGAAATACCATCGCAGCGCCGGATACGGTCATCAAAAATGCAAATCCGGTCCCTAAGGCGGACCAAACGAGGGATTGTGCCATCCTTTCCCACCCTTGAATCTTTCTTCTTATGCCTATTATATGAAAGTCCGCCCGGGCTGCTACCCGCCGATCTCTGCCATTCTCCGATGCTCTGTCACCTTTTCCGGCGTATCAAAGCAGTGGGCCTCCGGTTTATGATAAATGACTTCCGCCATACGTTGTTCCAATTTTTCCTCTGTCTCTTCCTTTTTGTGTCCCAGCAGCGGTTTCAGATCCAATGCGGTGTCATAGCAGAGACAGGGCTTTAAAAAACCATCCGCCGTCAGACGAATCCGGTTACATTTTCCACAAAAAGGCCCGTGGACCGCACTGATAAATCCAATGCTTCCCTGAAACCCCGGAATCTTAAAATATACCGCCGGACCACAGCCATGAATCCTTTCGTCCGGCTGTATGCCCGGATACAATTCTTCGATTTTCCTGCGCAACGCCCGATGATCCTCTGTGTCAAAGCCTTTTCCGGCCCCCAAAGGCATCATTTCTATAAAACGCACGTCCACCGGAAGCTCCCGGGCGATTTCCATGACCTGCTGCCAGTCTCCGGAGCCCTTCATGGACACGCAGTTAATTTTTACCGGAAGCTCCCCTGCAGACGCAACCCGGATTCCCTGCAGAACATCCTCAAAACGATCCATCCCTGTCAGCCGATGATAATTTTCTCTGTCCATTGTATCAAGACTTATATTAATCCCATCAATCCCCGCCGCTGTCAGCGCCGCAAACCTTTCTGCCAGAAGAACACCGTTGGTCGTCAGCGTCACCTTCTCAATCCCCGGAATCCCTTTTAGTTTACGGACTATCACTTCACATTCCTTCCGTACCAGAGGCTCTCCCCCGGTAACCTTAATATATTTAATTCCCAGAGCCGCTCCGGCCCTGGCAATTTCCAGGATCTCATCCACACTGAGCTGCGAGTCCGGAGCTTCCGGAAAGCTTCCTGCAGGCATACAATACTGACAGCGCAAATTACACCTTTCTGTAATCGATATGCGTAAATATTCAATTTTTCTTCCTGAATGATCCCTCATTCCTCTGTCTGCTCCTCACTCATATTTCTTTAAAGCCTCTGCAGCCATCGCCACTTCTTCCATCGTATTAAAACTTGAAAAACTAAAACGGACCATTCCCTGATCCTCCGTACCGAAAACCCGGTGCATCAGCGGCGCACAGTGACCGCCGGAACGGGTGCAGATATTCGCCCTCACTGCCAGCCAGTCACTGACCCGGCCCGAATCTTCGGTACCTAAATTCAAGGACACGATCGGCATACGGCGTGTGTCGGAAAAATCACCATAAAGCCGTATCCCCGGGATTTCGCAAACCTTTTCATAAAAGGCCCGGGCGAGGGCCTTTTCTTTTTGAAAAATGACCTCTGTCCCTGTCTCCCGGATATATTCCACACCGGCTTTCAGCCCGCAGATCCCATGGCCATTCAGGGTTCCTGCCTCAAGCGCCTCCGGCATCACCGACGGATGCTTCCGGTCAAAGGTGCGGATGCCGCTGCCGCCGGTTACAAGCGGACGTATGGAAATTCCCTTTCTCAGGCAGATACCTCCGGTGCCCTGAGGCCCCATAAGACCTTTGTGGCCGGTAAAACAGAGAATATCGATCCAGTCTTCTTTCATATCTATGGGAAGGATGCCTCCCGTCTGGGAACCATCCACCACAAAAACCACCCCGGCTTCACGGCACCAACGGCCAATCTGCCGGATCGGATTCACATTGCCCGTCAAATTCGATGCATGGGTGCAAAAAAGAGCTTTCGGCCCGGAGAATATGGCTTTTTTCATAGCTTCCATATCCAGACATCCCTGATCATCCGCAGCGATTATTTCCAGGCATATCCCCTTTTCTTCCATTTCATACAAGGGGCGCAGCACACTGTTGTGCTCCATAACCGTCGTCACCACCCGGTCTCCCGGATTTAAAATACCTTTAACCGCCATATTCAGGCTTTCCGTTGCATTTGCCGTAAACGCCACCTGTTCCGGCCCATCGGCGCCAAAGAACTCCGCAAGCACCTGCCGGGCCTGAAAAATCTCCCGGGCGCCTGCCATAGCCGCCCCATGGGTCCCGCGGGCTGCATTTCCCACGGAAACCATGGCCCGCATCACCGCATCCATGACCTGGGGCGGCCTGTGAAAGCTGGTTGCCGCATTATCCAGATAAATCATTGTCTTTCTCCTTTATGGACGGATGACCTTTTGGGCCTTCATCAGAATTTCTGTAATATCATACATATTGGTCACACTGCCCACCCCGAGCTTGTCCTCAAGACCATAATGATTCAGGCAGGTCCCGCAGGTACGGATATCGACCCCCATCCCTTCCATTCCTTTCAGATCTTCCAGTGTCTCCGAGCCTTCACAGGAAAGGAAGGCTCCGCTATTATATAAAAGTATCGTTTCCGGCAGCCTTTCCTGCTGACTGAGAGCGTAGATAAATCCCTTCATCAGGAGCTTTCCGAGAACCGGATCCCCTGCCCCCATTTCAGCCGAGGAAATCACAGCCACCACACCGCCGCTTCGCCGGTCCGTCAGGCAGAGCCCTTCCTCCGTCGGACAGATTCCTTTTCCATCATCCACATTTTTCATGCTTCCCAAAGCAGCTTCGATCCACACAGCATATTCTCCGTCACCCCGTTTTTCTGACCGGGATTTTAACTGTTTGTGACCTGCCATTTTGATCAGATTCTGTACGGCGATTTCATTATCCACAATCACTTCGATCACTTCGCCGGAAACCGACGTTTCCAACACTTTTTTCGTTTCAATTACCGGCATCGGGCATTGCTTTCCCCGTTCATCCAATCTTTTCATTCACACTCATCCTATTTGTATTTATTCTATAATCACTGCTTTTTTCCGGCGTTCTGTGACTCGTCCCACAATGCCGCAGGGCAGCCCCAGTTTTTTCAATTCTTCCAGCGCCTTTTCCCCATCTTCCGGCGCCATGCTCACCAGAAGACCGCCGGAGGTCTGGGCATCATAAAGAATCTCTTCCATAATAAAACTATGACAGATAAATTCCACCTTATCCTCAAGATGATTCCGGTTTCTCTGGGCCGCCGCCGTCAGATAAAATTCCTCTACATATTCTTCACACTCCGGTATGTAAGGGATATCCTTTGAAAAAATACACGCACTGAAATCTTCGCCCACCATTTCACATAAATGCCCGAGGAAACCAAAGCCCGTCACATCGGTACATCCATGTACCGGATAGGCCTTTAAAATCTCCGCCGCATATTTGTTCAATGTAGTCATAGACGTCACCGCCAGCGCCATAGCCTTATCGGAAGCCGCCCCCAGGCGATTTGCCGTACAGACAATTCCTGTTCCCAAAGGTTTCGTAAGAATCAGCACATCTCCGGCCTCACAGCGGTTGTTGGCCAGAATCCGGTCCGGGTGAATCGTTCCCGTCACCGACAGACCATATTTGACCTCTGAATCCCCAATAGAATGGCCTCCGGCCAGTACGCCTCCGGCCTCCCGGACTTTTTCACTGCCGCCAAGAAGGATCTGCCCAAGAATATTCAGATCCATGGCCTCCGGAAAGCATACAATATTTAAAGCGGTTTTGACATCACCGCCCATCGCATAAATATCACTCAGAGCATTCGCCGCCGCAATCTGACCGAAGGTATAGGGGTCATCCACCATTGGCGAAAAAAAATCCAGTGTCTGGACAATCGCCAGATCCTCAGTCAGACGGTATACCGCACCATCATCCGAGCTGTCATAGCCAATCAGAAGATTTTCATCCTGAGTCTTTGGAATCTGTTCCAACACCCGGGCAAGCACCCCCGGACCAAGCTTTGCCGTACACCCGCCGCCCTTACAAAAAACCACCGGCTTCTGAGCCATAGGACCACCTCCCCATCTATAGTAATAATTCATAAATTTCCTCGATTTCGATAGCCTCCCGGGAAAGAATTTCCTCCAGCCTGCCTCTCTCCCCTGTTCCTGCCATCCAGGCCATGCCGCAGCCGGCAGAAATTTCTCTCGGTACCGGAATCAGCCTGCCCTCCGCACCTTCCGCCCGGCAGCACTGCTCCATATGCAATGCCTGGGCTGTTGAAGGGAAGGTTATCAATAATTTTAATTGTTTTATCCCCACGGTTTCATCCACCCTTTGAATGCTCAGATATATTCATTTTATCATAAGACCCCTCACGAAACAATTTTAAAATTGTCTATTTATTGTTGGCATGCTATAATGAAAAGAAACTTTACCTACGGAGGAAATTCACATGCGAAAAGGAAACTGGAGGGCTCTGCTCCCTATCGGTGTTTTTCTGGTCATGTATCTTGGCCTTGGAATTCTATTTGAATATATTATGGATATCCCTATGGGATTTTATAACATACCGATTGTTGTTTCATTTCTTGCAGCCCTGCTTGTCGCATGTCTGCAGAACCCAAAATTAAATTTTGACGACAAACTTAAAATTATGGCCCAGGGTGTCTCTGATAAAAACATTATCACGATGATCCTGATTTTTATGACCGCAGGTATTTTCGTTGGCGTCGTTGGAAGAAGCAGCGCCGAGAGTGTTGCCTACTTCCTCCTTTCTGCCATCCCTGCACGCTATGCCGTTCTTGTCTTGTTTGTTGTCAGTTGCTTTATCTCTCTCGCAATGGGCACTTCAGTGGGGACCATCACCCTGATTACCCCGATTGCCATTGCTGTATCCAACGGCTCCGGCTTCAGCGCTCCCCTCTGTATCGGTGCGGTGATGAGCGGTGCCATGTTCGGAGATAATCTTTCCTTTATTTCCGATACGACCATCGCCGCCTGTAACGGCCAGGGATGTCCGATGAAGGATAAATTCCGCGCAAACCTCGGCATTGCACTGCCGGCAGCGATTATTACCCTGATAATTATTTTTATCCGGACTTCCGGAAGCAACCCCGGCGCCGCCATCACTCAGGACTACAATCTCATTCAGATCATCCCCTATATCTTTGTCTTAATTGGCGGAATTATCGGGATCAATGTATTTATCGTCCTTCTGATCGGCATCCTCTCCGGTTCCCTGATCATGCTCTTTACGGGTGCCATTGAACCTACGGCCCTGCTGGCGAATATGGGCTCCGGCGCCGCAGGCATGTATGAAACCACCATGGTTGCCATCCTCGTTTCCGCTATCTGCGCCCTGATTCACGAATATGGCGGATTTGTGGCTCTGATCGACTTTATTAAAAAGGTCTTTAAAAGCCGCAGCGGCGGCAAACTGGGTATCGGTCTTCTTGTCGGAGCCATGGATATTGCGACCGCCAATAATACGGTGGCCATCGTTATGGCCAATCCCATTGCCAGAGAAATGTCCGAAGAATACCACATTTCTCCCCGGAACGCAGCCTCCCTTCTGGACACCTTTTCCTGTATTTTTCAGGGAATCATCCCCTATGGCGCCCAGATGCTGATCGCCATCTCCACCGCCGCGGAGCTGGGCTGTGAAATTTCCGCATTTGACATTATGCCGAATCTGTACTACCCCTATATGCTGCTGATCAGTTCACTGATATTTATATTTTTCATTCCGGACAAAAAACGCTGATCCGGGATATTCAAAAAGGGTCACTGTAAAATCATTTCAAACCATGATTTTACAGCGTCCCTTTCTTCTATTCTCTCTGCTTTTAAATTTGATGACCGGTTTATTTCAAAGAAACAATGGCCATTTTTACCTGATGATCGCGCATTTCCGTGACTTTAATATGAAGACTGGCAATATCCATTTCAATATCCGTTCCGTCTTCGGGTATATTTCCCAGAGCGTCAAAGATAAACCCATTAAAGGTTTCACAATCCTTGCAGGGCAGCGAAATTTCAAGTGCGGCTTCAATATCCTCCAGCAATGCACTGCCGCTGATCATCCAGACCCCCTCTTCCATGGGTTCAATGACTTCTCTCTCTTCATGCTGATCTTCATCCACCAAATCACCCACCAACTGTTCCAGAAGATCATTTATGGTAATAATCCCGCTCATACCTCCATATTCATCCAAAACAACGGCGATCGTATACCGGTCTTTTTTCATATTCCGGAAAAGGGTATCTGCTTTAACGGTTTCAGGCACAAAATAGGGCTTGCTTACCGCATGGCTCATAACCGGCTCTCTTCCCCGGTCTTCCAGCCTGAAATACACCTTCGTGTTCAAAATTCCTACAATTTTATCCGCAGTTCCTTCACAGACCGGATAGTATGTGTGTCTGGTTTCAAAAATAATCTGCTTCCACATTTCCATCGGGTCTTCCAAATCAAGCATAATGACATCCGTTCTGTGAGTCATAATCTCGTCTGCAGCCAAATCATCAAATTCAAATACATTCTGTATAAATTCCCGCTCTTCATGGTCAATCGTTCCCTTTTCACTGCCGACATCAACCATCATACGGATTTCCTCTTCGCTTACATTGCTTTCTTCCGCCTCGGGATTTATTCCAAGCATGCGTAAAACCATATTGGTTGAAACGGTCAGAAAACTGACCAGAGGGGCAAATATTTTTGCAATGCCGCTGAGCAGACCCGCCATTCCAAGAGCCAGAGGCTCTGCTTTCCGCATCCCAATCTGTTTCGGGACGAGTTCACCAAACACCAGGGTAAAATAGGATAACACAATCGTAATAACTATAACCGAAATAGAATCCAATATTTCTGCAGATATGGGTACTCCCAGACCTATCAGCCCTTCGACCAGCACTCCGGAGAAGTTTTCCGCCGCAAAAGCACTCCCCAAAAAGCCGGATAACGTAATCGCTACCTGTATTGTTGCCAGAAATCTTGCCGGCTGATTTGTCAGCTTTGTCAGATGCTGCGCACGCTTGTCTCCCTCTGCAGCCATTTTTGCCAATTTATTATCGTTCATTGATATCACGGCAATTTCTGCACAGGCAAATACTGCATTTAAAAATATCAAAAATACCTGCAGCAAAATCATAAACAAAATTGAACTTTCCAAAATAATCCTCCTAAAACAGCATCTAAAACCACATACCTCCGTACTGCTTCGTTTCTCAGCCCAGAGTCACTCTGTCTTATAAATTTGATAGCCATTCTTCTTATCTCTTTTTACATTATATAACGCAATATCCGCTTTCTCATAAAGACGGGCAAAATCATCTCCGTGTTCCGGCGCCAGAGCAATTCCCATTGAAGCGGAAATTTCTTTCGATACACCATCCCTCTCGTAGACAAGCTGAAGCTCCCTGCGGAAAATATCCGCCTTTTTTATCACCGCAGCCTTCGGAATATCCACCAGAAGCACTGAAAACTCATCTCCGCCAATCCGGGAAACAATATCATAAGAACGCACATATTTTTTCAGAATCTGAACAACTTCCACAAGGGCCTGATCCCCAACAACATGTCCAAGGGTATCATTAAGCCCTTTAAAATTATCCAGGTCTATGACAAAAACTGCATTGACGGTATCTTTTTTCAGAGACTTCTTTTTCTTTAATATTTGGTTGACCTTTTCTTCAAATGCACTCCGGTTATAGGCCTTTGTCAGAGGGTCCGTCATCGCCCAGCTTTGCAGAAGAATCTTTTTCTCATTCTCCTCAGTAATATCTTCCATAATACCTACAGAGGATACCACCTTCCCTGAATGATTTAAAATATTCGTTACCTGGACCTTATAATATGCCCGCTGCCCTTCATGTTGAATTTCAATCTCTGCCCCGGTCTTTTCCACCCCGTTTTCAACGTCATTGAGAAGCCGCTGAATTTCCTCATGGGATTTACTGCCCTCCGCAACATATTGTAAAACATTCTCCGGAAAGTCTTTGATTTTTTCCGAAATATTCACCTTCCCGTTATTATGATTTAAAAACTCCATTGTCCTTGTATTTCTGTCATAGGTGAATACAAACCCCTGGATGCCTGAAATACCGACTTTGAATATATTATCCTTGATCAGTAATTCTCTGTTCAGTTTTTTAATCATACGTTTTTCTTGCAAGATGACATAATAACAGATGCCGCCAAAAAGAGCAAGGGTGATCAATATTTTGAGAATTAACATTTCCATAATATGGCTTGAGTAATTAATCTGTTCCAAAATAAAGTGTTCAGATAATACGGTAACAATACACCAGTTACTTATATTCATCGGCGTAAAATATACATACCGGACATCCTCACCCTGTCGTGCCTCTATTAAAAATGGTTGACTGTTTTCAAATGAAGCCTGTATTTCCTCCACGGTAGACGAAGTTTCCACACTTCTTAACCCCTCATAGAGATTATCACCGCCAAATAATTTGTTCCTGTTCGGAGACTGGACAATATAATTTCCCTGACCGTCAATAATATGCACATATTGTTCATCCGAATCCAACAGGGTATCTTCATACAGATTTAAACTCCGGGTAGGGAGAATTCCGTACAGGACGCCCCGGATCTGCTGGTTTCCGTCATAAACAGGAACCCCTATGACAATGCTTTCCCGGTCCTCTTTCCCAAGGGACAGCGCCCCGCTGATATAGGTCTTTCCCTGTATGCCTTCCCGGAAGGTATTCCGTTCCGACATATCTATCTCCCGTCCTTCCGTATTCCGCGCATTTCCCTCGGCATCTACAATTCCCATAGTGACAAGTTCATTGTCCGATGCATTTACAATTCCCTGCAAATATTCTATTTGGGCATCACTTTGAAAATCCTCATCCTTCCCCAGACTCCTCGCGAGGGTCTTTAACACGCTCAACGAAGCATTGATCTTATTTTCCGCAATCACAGCGCCTTGCATTGCCAGATCTGACAGGCTGTGAAGTCCCTGTTCCCGCTCCTTTGCTTCAATACTTTTTTCAAAGTCCCAGAGATATGTCCCAATTAAAATAAACACCAATACAAAGCAAAGACCTATTCCTATCTTATTTTTGTAATTTGTCTGCATATAATTTCCACCTATTACTTTTTCTTTACATATTGTGTCTGAAATGCGCCCTTCGACAGCGGCTTATTCAGATAATAGCCCTGAATTACATCGCATGACATCTCCCGTAATACGCCCAGATGTTCCTCCGTTTCAACGCCTTCGGCAACGCAGATAATTCCAAGAGTTTTACAGGCATCGATCACATTCTTTATCACGATTCTTGCCCGCTGGTCATGGTAAAGATCACTGACAATACGTCTGTCCAATTTCAGAGAATTCAAATTCAGAGAATACAATGCATACATATTGCTGTACTCGGCCCCAAAATCATCCAATGCAATCTTGTACCCGCGTTCTACAAATTCATCAACAATATGTCTTAAACTGACACTGTCGATCGAACCGATGGATTCCGTCACCTCAATCTCGATCAGATGCTTCGGTATCCCCATTTTTTTTACAATACGTTCCGTTTCCTCTAAAATTCCCGGTTCCAAAATCGTCATTCTGGAATAATTTAAAGATATCGGAAATGGATTCCACCCAAAGTCTATCCATTCTTTGATAATTCTGCACACATCTTCCAATACAAACAGATCAATATACCGCACCAGACCGGCCCGCTCAATCGCCGGAAGAAAACGCCCCGGCGGAATAATTCCTTTTTCAGCATGGCGATACCGGATCAGAGCTTCCGCACCGCATATTTCTCCGGTGACCGTATCTGCCTTCGGCTGGAAGAAGGTACAAAATTCCCCGTCTTTAATGGCACTCTGCACACCTCTCCGTATCTCCGCAATGGTCTGCTCATTTTCTCTGATGCTGTGATTCTGTTTCGCAGCCCGTGCCACCTGAAGCTTTTCCTCTACCTGATAATGCAGCCGCTCCACAGAAATTGAACTCTGTTCCCATACCTTTGCAAAAATAAACAGGTTCTTATATTTTTCTTCAAGCTTTTCCTCCAGCATCTGTGACCGGTACAGCAGGTTCTCATAAGTAAGATCCGGACACACAACCCGAAATCCCGCACCGCTGACCCGGTAACAAAATTCTTTTCCGAATATATCTTCAAGGGCATTGGCTACAAACTGAAGCAGCTGATCTCCCGCCCGGATACCATACTTTTTATTGTAATCCTCCAGTCCCACCATCTGAGTCCCCACAATACCAAAGGCAGAATGAATATCCTCATTGGCATTTTGCAAATAGTCAATATAGCTTTGGTAGTTCAAACATCCCGTATGGCTGTCATGGGACAGTATATATTCATAGTTTTTCTGCATCCTATGCATGCGCCGTGTACGGAACATGGATTGGATTCCCAGCGATAACGCCTTTAATATTTCCCCGTCTTTCTGGATTTTTTCCAGAATAAGGAACATCTCCAGCTTTTTATCCGCATAAGCTCCAATTAAAACAAGGGGCAGCGGCAGCTCTTCCCCGCCGTAAAATTCGCAGACCATTTCATAGCCAACACTGTTTTGATCCTCAATAACCATAACATTATTCGGAAATTTTACCTGAAGCACCGCTTCCAGAATCTGAACATTTCTCTCTTTGACCCTTTCTTCATAAACGCCCTTTGCCCGCCAGCTTTCTTCCAGACGCCATATGTTCTCCTGTTTCTCATAGAGGGAAATATGATGGGCCTTAAAAATGCTGCCTATGTACTGAATAAAGGTCATTGTCTGAGAATCTTCATACTCTCCGGTTTGAATCTTCCGCCAGAATTCCTCCATAAAATTCAGAGCTTTCAGGCTCCTGCTTTCCTCGCTGCCGCTCCCGATATTTTCTCTTAGCTGTATCTTCCGGACAGGATTTCCCTCTTTAACATCCAAATACTCCTGAACATACATGATTTTATTCAAACGCGGCACAAAGCATTCCCGGACCGCACTCTCTCCTGCCTTGGTCCGTTTATAGCAAAAAGTACAGGGTTCCTTACGGTTATGCAGCAGTTCATAACACTTTAATCCGGAATCTTTCATATTATTAAACCCGAGTTCAATCTGCCCTGTGGCATTCATATCAAGAATTTCATAACTTACCGGGTCAATTGTCATTTGAATATCCAGACCTTCGTCCATCCGTTCAATGTCCCGGTAAAATAATAATTGGTTTCCGCCCTTTCTCTTTGCCATATTCAGCGTGTACAGTGCATACTTATACATCTGTTCATAGGTCATTCCCTCCGAAAATCTCATGGAAATCCCGGCAGAAACAGTCACCTCAAACTCATCGTTCTCCACTCTGTATTTCCGGCAGACCCCTTTCCGGACCTTCTCCATGTTCTTCCGGAGCTGTTCCTTTTCCGGTATATCATAACAGAATATCAGGAACAAATCGCCGCCGATCCGCGCCTTCACACTGGATGAAGATACCATCTCATTTAATTCACTGCTCAGCTCATACAGCACCTGGTCTCCTGCAAGATATCCGCCTTTTCGGTTGACCTCTTTAAAATGATCCACATCCATAAGCATGATCATACCGTCATTTTTCTTTTTCGGAGATTTTTTTAAGATTTCTTCAATCAGCAGTTTGGCAGTGGATGCATTGTAAAATCCGCTGACAGTATCCAACTCCGCCCGCTTCTTTAATGCCAGTTCATTTTTCTTCAGTAAATCGATATCCTTTGCATAACCAAATACTATCTTTTCCCGCATCTCCGGTGAGGCAGCCACCTTCATATTCAGTCCCGCCCAGATAATGCGGCCGCTTTTTTGTTTATAACGGAACTCAAAGTCCGTAATATCCCTGCCTTCAGCAATCCGGCTTTGGATTTTTTCCAATGTATAATTGGTCCGGAAACGCATGCTGTCATCCTCATTGGCGATCATATCCAGAATTCTGTTATAGACCTCTCCGTAGCCTCCTTCGGCATTCTCCGGCTCTGCTTTTTCCACGGAATACTCCCAGAATTCCTCCAGCCGGTTCCTGTCCATATTCACCCGGAAACCGAATATCAGATCCTCGGTAAGCAATTCCCGCATGGTCTCTTCTTCAAACACTCTGTTTTCTGCTTCCCGCTGGGCGGTAATATCCTCCGAGATTCCCACAGCCCAAAGGGCTTTTCCATCCTTTTGCTGCACAACCTTATAAGTGATTTTCTCCCACCACCAGGCATCTTTCCGGTCTTTTACCCGGACGCATACCTCTGCGCCGGACGTCTCCTTCCCCTCTTCCACATCTCGATATAACCGGCGCATCGCCGCTGCGCTTTCCGGATGTACATAGCCGCACTCAATCAGGCTTTCCGGAACATTTTCGATAATCTCTCCAAAGCCGTGGGTCTCGATGGATTCGTCTGTCTGAATGATCCGCCGCTTTCTTATATCCAGCTCCCACATACTCAGACGGGTGTGTGTTCTTCCAACTTTAAAAAGCTGCTCCGTCCGCCGCAGACGTTCTTCCATCTCACGCCGCTCCGTAATATCCATGATCATACCGATTAAAACAAAGGGGCCATCCTGAAAATGGGTAATTCCGGCATTCACATGCACCCAGGCAATGCTTCCGTTTCGTTTGCGGATCCGGTATTCCAGGACAAGCCGTACAGCATTCTTTTCAAGTCCTTCTGTGATCTCTCTCTGTACCCGCTCTATATCCCCCTCATATACGAGAAATTCCGCATGATTATTGAGTTCTTCCGCCATCTGTTTCCGTGTATAGCCATGCAGCTCATAATAACCGTCATTGGCATAAAGAATCGGGAATCCTTCCGTCATAGCCGCTTTAAAAATACCGTCTGTACTGCTGTCACTGATGACCTTCAGTTCCTCGTTCCTTTTTTCTTCGCTTCTCTCCAGATCCCGGATAATTCCCGCAAATAAATCCGGTTCTCCGTGCATGTCTCTGACCATCTGTCCTTTGCACATCAGGTGGACCCATTCGCCCTTTATGTTCTTTGCACGATACACAATCGTATGACGGTCCGCCCGCCCGTCTGCAATTTCCTGATTGCTTCTTAAAAACATGCCGGCATCATCGGGATGGATTTTCTCACTCCAAAATGCCGCTGCATTATCCAGTACCTGACCCGGAAGCCCAAAATCCAGCAGCATCTTATAAGAATACATAAACCTTCCGGTTTTCAAATTTCCTACAAAAACATAGTCATCCACACAATCCGACAATACATCAAATAAATAATCCTTATTATATTGAAACGGCCGTATCTGTCCGGTACTCTTTTTCTGTTCTTCCAGACGTTTCCGCCCCTTCAGGATATGATAATCCCTTTTTTGAATATACATCTGTGTATCCGCAATGGACAAAACATCCGAGACCGTCAGATTCTCGCCGCCAAAAATCTTGGCAAACCCATAACTGAAGGTCACATCATAGTCAAACCCGGCTTTCTTCCGCTTTTCATACAGCTTGTCAAGCATCTGTTTCATCCATTGATCGGACTCAGAAATATTTTTGTTCATAAATACAATGATGAATTCATCACCGCTTAACCGGAATGCAAAATCGTCCTTTTCAAGCTCTTCCAGTATACTGTGGGCAATAAATGCAAGCAGCCGGTCTCCTTCCAGATGGCCCCAGGTGTCATTGACCCACTTCAAACCATCAATATCATAGAGGGCCACGGTCACGATTTCACCTTTCTGCATATCTTTCAGTATTTTTTCAAGATGCTTTTTCCCGGCATTGCGGTTAAACATCCCGGTCAGCTCATCCGTCGTTGCCTCCATCGAAAGCCGAAGATGCTCTGTAATATCTGTAGAATCCTGAATGTGATATGTGTGACTGCCTATTTTCACCAGCCTGTCACAGTTGGTATACACCTTCCCTGTGACCATATTCCTTTCCCGCCATGTGTAGGAAGCATTCTCTTCCATATTTTTTAAATGATCGATTTTACAAAAATCGCACCTTTCTGTCATCCCCCTCTGAAAGACTTCCCAGCACGTTTTTCCCTCGACTCCTTCCAGATGGAATGTTTTTTTCATATAATCATTCATGTAAACAATCTCATCTGTATCTATATCTGTAATATAGATATTTGAACTGATTCTGTCCAGAATGCCCTTATAAAACTCCGAATTAAACTTCTTCACTATAGCATCCTCCATCTACCTATTCTGAAGGGTATCACTAACTCTGTAAATCCCCTGTTTCCAAGGCCAAAAAGCCACACATATCAAGAGCCGGCAAGTCCGCTGTTCCAGCGGCCTCCCGGCTCCCAGTCTTCTATTCGAATTCAATTGTTGCCGGTGGCTTTGGAGACATATCGTAGCATACCCTGTTGACATGATCCACCTCTGCCAGAATTCTCTCCGTAATCTTCTGCAGAACAGACCAGTCTACCGTTTCGATGGTTGCACTCATCGCATCAATCGTGTTAATCGCTCTGATAATAACCATATATTCGAAAGTTCTTGCATTATGTTTGACACCTACGGACTTGAAATCCGGAACAACGGTAAAATACTGCCAAACCTTTTTGTCCAGTCCGGCCTTTGCAAATTCCTCTCTGAGAATTGCATCAGATTCTCTGACCGCTTCCAGACGATCTCTTGTAATTGCTCCGAGACAGCGCACGCCGAGTCCCGGTCCCGGGAATGGCTGACGGTATACCATATCATGAGGAAGTCCCAATTCTACGCCGCAGGCACGTACTTCATCTTTAAATAACTGTTTTAACGGTTCTACAAGCCGGAACTGTAAATCTTCCGGAAGACCGCCAACGTTATGATGGGATTTTACCATCTTTGCTGTCTTTGTTCCGCTCTCGATAATATCCGGATAAATGGTTCCCTGACCAAGGAAGTCAATACCTTCCAGCTTTCTTGCCTCTTCCTCGAATACACGGATAAATTCACCGCCGATGATCTTCCGCTTTTCTTCAGGATCAGCTACATTTTCCAGCTTACCAAGAAACCGCTCCGTCGCATCCACATAAACAAGATTTGCATGGAGCTCATCACGAAATACTTTAACAACGCTTTCCGATTCATCTTTACGCATTAAACCATGATTCACATGAACGCATACAAGCTGCTGTCCAATCGCTTTAATAAGCATGGCTGCAACCACTGAGGAATCTACACCACCGGACAGGGCCAGCAACACTTTTTTATCGCCAACCTGTTTGCGGATAAGTTCAATCTGGTCTTCAACAAAGTTTTTCATATTCCAGTTGGCTTCTGCCTTACATTCCTGAAAAATGAAGTTCTTCAAAGTTTCCTGGTCCGGAAGTTCTTTTAATTGTTTTTCACATTTTGAAGACGGATAGTCTACAGAAATCATCGGGTATCCCAAATCATACAGCTCCGGCCGGATTTCTACTTCAGCTCCGTCAACGACTCTGTTTTCACCACCATTTAAAATAATTCCCTTAACGTTCTCTAATGACTGCAGCTCTTCTACAGTAATATCATGCGGATGGATTTCACTGTAAACACCAAGATCACGGATGTCACGGGCAATCACCGTGTTCTCTGTGCTTCCCAAATCCAGAATTACGATCATATCTTGTTTCATTGCAAGTTCTCCTTTAACATTCTAAAAATAAATGTATTATCATTATAACGCCTGTTCTCTCAAAAATCATCAAGAATCTTCAATTTTTACAAATTTCCTCTGATAAATCCTGTTTCACACCGCGAAGTGCTGTATGTTACTTTACAGACCCGGAAATGAATTTAAAGTGGACAGTGGAAATGACACATGGTATCATTTATAAGAAAGTTTAATTGTACATAATATCTATAGAAGTTGGAGATTCATCGATGGGAAAAAGAAAATTATATAAAAAACATAAGCTCTTTGTACTGTCCGCCTGCTGCTTCATTTTTATTTTCTCTGTCATCGGTGTTTTTAATCTTTTCCAGCACCGCCTGGATGAAGACTTTCATACGGTTTTGATCGATGAATTAAAAGAAAATACCCAGGGACAAAAACAGCGCGCCGAATCCATGGTTTCCAACCTTCAGGAGTTCCTGGATATCTTACAGGGTACACTGGATCCCTCTGAATTTTCCGGTCCATCCGGCGAATTCGAATTAATGCTTCAGGATGACCGTATCCAGATTGACTATCTGGAAGCTCAGCAGATTTTGGATCAGTCCGCATCACCGGAACTTCCGGAAAACGCCAAGGCCGTCTGTCACCAGCTGCTGGCAGGAGAAGAAACCATCACGGATCTGGGCGAATTCTGGTTTGCCGACGATGCTTCCCTGTTCGCCCTGCTGCGCCCGGTGTTTTATGACGGACAACTGGCCGGCGTGTTGCGCGCCCAGATTGATGCATCTCTGCTTGCCGGAGAAAATATGGATTTCATTTCATTCTTTCAGAAAGTTTATGTTATTCTTACCAGACCGGATGGAAGCGTCCTGTATGCGGATACCCCGTATCCAGATTCCCGGAACCTCTTTTCATCCGTACTTGAGGGAGATATTAGTTCTGATGAAGTCGAGCACCTCCGCCAGGCTTTTGAAGAAAACCCCTCCGACACCCTTTGTTTTAATGGCAAGGGAAACAGCTATTATATGTCCTGGGAGTCTCTGGACTTTAATGACTGGCGGATTGTCCGTTTTGCCCGTTCACCGGATATTGTTCTTAAGACTGCAACCATTTTGAGAGGAATGATTCTTACAGGCATCTTCCTGATTGTTTTAACTGCCATTTTCTGCATCGTTCTGCTTCATCTGATGCTCCGTCAGAAACGCCATCTGGAAGCCCAGCGGAGACGGTACGATGCGCTGGCCCAGTTTAATGACACCCTGCTGTTTGAATACGACATTCT
>DBGCEW010000009.1:0-2554 GCA_048357495.1 Frisingicoccus sp. | reverse complement strand
GAAGTATTGAAAATATTTTAAAATATCAGGAGGAAAAGCAGGAAGAGCTGGAACGCCTGAGGGACTATGACCATTGGCTGGAAACATTGAAGAACAAGCTGGCAGCCAGCGAAAAGCGTATGGCCGGACTTTGCAAAGATATCAGCGGGATTCGTAAAAAATATGCGGCAGTCCTTGAAAAACAGATGGAGGATGCGCTGAAGGATCTGAATTTTCTTCAGGTGCGTTTTGAAATCCGTGTATCTCCTCTGGGCAAATATACCCGCAATGGCTGTGACGATGTGGAATTTCTTGTTTCCACCAATCCCGGAGAGGACATGAAGCCCTTGGGAAAGGTGGCATCCGGTGGAGAACTTTCCAGAATTATGCTTGGAGTGAAATCTGTTCTGGCACAGGTGGATGAGATACCAACGTTGATTTTTGATGAGATCGATACGGGAATCAGCGGGAGAACGGCTCAGAAAGTGGCGGAAAAGCTGGCTTATATCGGAAGAAATCATCAGGTGCTTTGTATTACCCATTTACCTCAGATTGCAGCCATGGCCGACAGCCATTATCTGATTGAAAAAACAGCGGATGGAGAGGGAACGCGGACCGGAATCCGGGCCCTTTCTGCATCGGAGGAAATCTGTGAGATCGGACGGCTTATGGGCGGTGCGGAGATTACTCAGAATATTCTGGACAGTGCCGATGAAATGAAAAAAATGGCAGAGCAGTTTAGAATAACCTGTTTGAAAAATTGAATATATCACATACTATGAAGGATGTACGATGTCGTATATCCTTTATTTTTTTGTTGTATCGAAAATTTTTTGAGGAGGCGGTGGGATGAATCGAAAAAAATACCGTAAATGTCTATGCTTTATATTTGTGGTATATATCATTGTTTTTTTATACTATCTTTCGAATGTGCCTCTGACGGTACAGGTAGATGCCAGTGTGACGACCGAAAAAAAAGTGATGCCTCTCGGTGTGCCTGTGGGGATTTATATAAAGACAAAAGGAGTTCTTGTTCTTGGTACGGGAGAAGTGACGGATATCGATGGCAGGAAAATGGAACCTGCGGCCAATATTCTCCGGAGCGGCGATTATATTCTGGAGGCTGACGGGAAACAGATTTGTTCTACCGATGAACTGACAGGAATTCTCGAAGAGTGGAAGGGCGGCGATCTGCTGTTGAATGTGCTTCGGGGAAATGATGAAACGGCGCTTCGTATGACGCCGGTGCGGACGGCGGATTCCGAATATAAAATCGGTGCATGGATCCGTCAGGATGCCCAGGGAATCGGGACACTCAGTTATGTGGATTCTGAAAATAATTTTGGAGCCCTTGGACATGGCATTACAGATGTGGATACCAGTCTGAGAATTGATATCAGCGGGGGAAGGCTCTATGAAACTCAGA
The DNA here is from genome assembly GCA_048357495.1 of Frisingicoccus sp. GTDB lineage: Bacteria > Bacillota > Clostridia > Lachnospirales > Lachnospiraceae > Frisingicoccus. The sequence continues at coordinate 1,149 of DBGCEW010000009.1, read as the reverse complement.
TTTTTTCCATTGTTAAAGGTGAAGACGGAAATCCGGGAGAAATGATCGGTTCGATTAATTACAGACAGGGAAAGATCCTTGGAAATATTCGTTCCAATAATGAAAATGGTATTTTTGGAAGTCTGGCGGAGGACTTTTATCTGTATGATGAAAGCAAGGCCATTCCGGTGGCATCCAAACATGAGATAGAAAAGGGGCCTGCCAGCATTCGATGCTGTGTGGACGGCGAAGTGAAGGATTACGCTGTGGAAATCCAAAGTATTGATCCGGGAGGCATGAATGAAAACCGGGATATGGTGATTCAGATTAAAGATCCTGATCTTTTGAAGCGGACAAACGGTATCGTTCAGGGAATGAGCGGTTCTCCCATTATACAGAATGGAAAATTTGTCGGGGCGGTGACCCATGTGTTTGTGAATGACTCTGCAAAGGGTTATGGTATTTTTGCAGAACGGATGATGGATGGCGCATCGTAAAGGGCGGAAATCCACGGAATTGTGTGTACTTTATCCACGAATCGGAGAAAGCCTTTTCACATGTTATTTTCGAATAAAGTATGCTATACTGAACATAGAGTAATTTTGGAAAAAGGAGGAGCTATCTGATGAAGATACTGGTTGTAGACTGTTGTATCCGTGGTGAGGAATCCAGAACGAAGAAACTTTATGAGGCTTTTTTGGAAAATGCAAATAAGGAGGATATCATTGAAATTTTAAATCTGAACCACGAAAAGCTGATGCCGATGACGCTGGAAGAGATTTATGAAAGAGATCGTCTGGTAAAAATGGGAGAAAAGGATCACCCGATGTTTCGTTATGCCAATCAGTTTAAGGAGGCCGATACGATTGTTATTGCGGCACCTTACTGGGATTTATCCTTTCCATCATTATTAAAGGTTTATCTGGAACATGTTGCGGTGACAGGAATTACCTTTGGTTATGAAGAAAGCGGCAGTGTGGGGTATTGTCACGGAGATAAAGTCTTTTATCTGAGTACCTGCGGCGGATATATTGAGGGACGGCATCTGGGAGCGGAGTACGTCCGGGAATTCGCTGCCATGATGGGCATTCACCAGTTTGAGGCCTTTACTGTGGAAGGACTGGATATTGATCCGTTAAAGGCGGAAGAAATGCTGGAAGACGGGATTTA
>DBGCEW010000008.1:0-2572 GCA_048357495.1 Frisingicoccus sp. | reverse complement strand
TAGTATTGACATACAGATGAAATGTGATATGATCATAATGTAAATGGACTTACCAATTTACCATTATACCAAAAGATAATCAAAGAAATAAAAAGATAATTGAAGGAGGAACGGATATGTATAAGTTATCACAGTTGACAGAAGATGGTTCTATTATGTTACACGGACAGAAAATTGCAGATACAATCCTTTATGTAAATGGAGATTTTGTTAAAAAATCAGAAGCCGTTATCTCCGTATATGACAGTGGTTTTCAGCATGGAGATGGCGTATATGAAGGAATCCGTGCATATGGACGAAAAGTATACCGTCTGGATGAGCATATCAAACGTCTGTATGAGTCCTGCTACACGCTGGGAATCGATATAGGAAAGACCAAAGATGAGATGAAGGAAATTGTAAAAGAGCTGATTCGTCGAAATCTGGATGCAGGATTTACTGATTTACATATGCGTTTACAGGTGACGCGCGGATTTAAAGCACAGACAGGTATGCATCCGACTTTAAATGTGACGAATGCGTCGATCGTTATCTGTGTGGATCAGAAACCCCCTATTTTCAATAAAGAGGGAATTACGCTGGTAACAACCTGGCTGAAACGCTATTCCCCGTCTTACATGGATCCGAAGATTCATTGCTGCAACCAGCTGAACCAGATTATGGCGGCGTGTGAGGCAATCCGTCAGGGAGCGGATGAAGCAATTATGCTTGACCAGAATGGTTATGTGGCGGAGACAAACTCTACGAACTTACAGATGATTAAAGATGGAGCATTAATACTTCCGACTTTAGATTCACAGCTTCCGGGAATTACGAGAAAAACAATGATTCAGATAGCAAAAGAGATGGGAATGGAAGTACAGGTAAGAAACGTATCTGTTTCAGAGTATTACAATGCGGATGAGGTATTTATCTGTGGTACAGTCGGAGAAGTGGTTCCGGTTAAAATGATCGATGGAAAGAAGATTGGTACACAGATTCCTGGTCCGATAACAGAAAAGTTTTCACAGGAATATAAGAAGATGACAGAAACGCTGGGAGTGTCGATTGATGATTGAACATCATAAAAGAAAGTGCACTCTGTGAGGGAACGGGTAAAACCGTAAGCGTGAGATTCATATAGGGGTTTATAAAGAGGGATGGTAGAAGAGAAACATATGATTCGAGCGAAAGGACGGAATGAATATGAAAGAGAAAAGAAAACCGGGTTTTGGGGCTGCGATGCTTCCAATATTGGTGATGGCGTTCGTGTTGGGAATTGGTTTTGGAAAGTTCAGACTAAGTGTGGAAGTACTCTTACTTGTTTGTTCCTTCTTTACGGTGCTTTTAGGATTGTTTTATGGAACAACCTGGAATGAGATTGCAGATGCGGTTTCGGAAAAGATAGGAAAGTCATTTATGGCGATTTTTATCTTTGTATTTGTTGGAATGATTATCGGAACCTGGATGTTATCAGGAACAATTCCTATGTTGATTTATTATGGCCTGAAGCTCTTAAATCCACAGCTGTTTCTGATATCGGCTTTTGTGATTACAGTAATTGTTTCTGTGTGTACGGGAACCAGTTTCGGCTCAGTTGGAACCGTCGGGCTGGCACTTATCGGAGTAGCTCAGGGATTGGGCGTTAATCTTCCGGCAGCAGCGGGCGCAATTATTTCAGGTGCTTATTTTGGAGATAAAATGTCACCGCTTTCAGATACGACAAATCTGGCTCCGGTAGCAGCCGGAACCACATTGTTTGAACACATCCGGCATATGTTTTATACGACGGTCCCGGCGGCGCTTGTCTGCTTAGTGGTATATTTTATAGCTGGACGTACTGGAATGGTGGTTTCATCGGTCGATGCATCTGCGGCAAATGAGATGACGGAGGGACTCGCTTCTATTTATCATTTTAATGTGTTTTTATTGATTCCTCTGGTGGTTGTGCTGGTTGGTTCAGCGATGGGAAAACCAACGATTCCGGTTATGTTTACAGCATCGGTTCTGGCAGGAGTGTTAGCGATTGTATTTCAGGGAGCGACGGTTGCAAAGGTAATTTCGGCAGCATATAGCGGATTTTCTTTATCGATGCTGGGAATTGATCCGGAAACAGTGACAGGAAGCATTAAAACGCTGGTAGAGCGGGGCGGAATGACAAGCATGATGGCAACGGTGCTGAAAGTGCTCTGCGCATTTCTATTTGCAGGTGCTATGAGTGCGGCTGGTTTTATGAATGCAATCTTGGAAAAATTGAAAACATTCGTACACAGTGACGGAACTTTGATTCTGGTAACGGTTATTTCAGTCTTGATTATTGCGCTGATTGTTGGAAATGCATATATTCCGATTTTGATGGGCGGAGAATTGTTCAGTGAGTCCTTTAAGGAAAGAAATCTGGCACCGCAGAATCTTTCCAGAACACTGGAAGATGCAGGAACCTGTTCCATTCCTCTGGTTCCGTGGTCAGCGGGCGGTGCGTATATGTCGGGAACGCTGGGAGTCTCTACGTTCGCATATGCTCCGTGGGCAATCTTTTGTTACGCAGGTTTTTGTTTTGCGGTTCTCTGGGGCTTTACCGGGTTTGGAATCA
>DBGCEW010000007.1:0-9545 GCA_048357495.1 Frisingicoccus sp. | reverse complement strand
GAGATTATTGATGAAGAGTTTGCACCAACCCGGAGGGAGATGACAAACGTTCCTATTATCGGAACCATTACTGCCGGAGAGCCCATCCTTGCCCAGGAACATATCGAAGATTATTTTCCCATTCCTGTGGAAATGCTTCCAAACGCCGTTGTTTTTATGCTGAAAGTTTCCGGAGAAAGTATGATTAATGCCGGAATCTATAACGGCGATACGGTAATCGTTGAACAGCGTTCCACCGCAAAAAACGGTGATATTGTTGTTGCTATGGTTGGGGATTCTGCCACTGTGAAAACTTTTTATAAAGAAAAGAATTATTATCGTCTTCAGCCCGAAAACGACACTATGGACCCTATTATCTGTGAGAATGTAGAAATCCTCGGAAAGGTTATTGGCCTTGTCCGCATGAATATGTAAACAGGGTTATCGGAAAACTTTTGATGAAACAAAAAGGGGAGGCACTCTTTTATAAGTGTCTCCCGCTCATTAGTCGATACATCTTTCTTCTATTTATTTAGCTTCTTTAAACATCTCTGTATCCACCGTCTTTCCATCTCTCCAGATTCTTTCCAGATCATAAAATAAACGGTCTTCCTCAGAAAATACATGAATAATAACATCATTATAATCCATTAAAATCCATGAAGCTGTTCCATAACCTTCCAACTGCCTTGGTTCAAATCCGGCTCTGCCGAGAACTTCCTCAACATTATCAGCCATGGTCTGTACCTGATTCCTATTGCTTCCGCTGGCAATAATAAAATAATCTGCAATAATAGAGACATCCTGAATATCAATTATCCGGATATCATTTCCTTTTTTATCTTCCAACGCCTGAATTGCCAGACGGGTCATTTCTCTTGATTTATTCATTCCGAACTCCTTAATAACTTTTTATAATAATCTCTTGTAATCACCGTATGCCTGTCGATCTCCTTGCCGGATTCACTCAAATAATCCAGTGTCTGTTCAAGAATGGCGAACACCGCTTCATCCAGATTTTCAAAGGCCATTTGACGCAATTCCGTAAGGTTATCTGCTTTTTTACGATTCGGTTCAATATAATCTGCCACAAAAACAATCTTTTCAATCAAGGTCATTTTGGGACGTCCCGTTGTATGGTAACGTATCGCATTGAGTATATCTTCATCATCAACGCCAAATTTATCCTTTGCAAGGCAGGCTCCGGCCTTTCCGTGAAGTAAAAACGAATTTTGATATTCCATTTTTGAAATTTTTTCGCCTTTTAAACGGCATATTTGTATCAGTTTTTTCCCCGGAAGCTCTTTCGCACAGTCATGAAGAAGGCCGGCCAATTCTGCCGCCTCAAGGTTTGCACCATACTTCATCGCCAGACAAACCGATGTATATTCCACTCCCAGCGTATGAATATAGCGGCCTTTTTTTAACTTCTTTCGCAGCTTTTCCTGTATATCTTCGATGGTGCATTTCATTTACATTCAGCCCTCTCTGTATATAAATTATGACCTTCAATATATTCCCGTACCTTTTCAGGAACAAGGAAACGGATTGTCCGGTGTTCTTTCACCCTCTTCCGAATTAACGCCGAAGACACATCTGTTCCCGGCATATCCGTCAGTTGGATCCTGGCGCCATATTTTTCTGTCAGATAATCGATTTGTTTCTGCATCTCTTCAATGGAATGATGATCTCTGACAGCGACAATAATTCCCGCCTGCGCCATAACGCTTTCCGGTTCGTGCCAGGTTTCCAGCTGAAACAGGGAATCTGCACCCATAATAAAATAAAATTCCATTTCCGGATACCCCTTTTTCAACAACCGAAGGGTTTCTGAAGTATAACTCGGTGCATCCCGTTTATCTTCAAAATCGTATTTCAAAAAATAGGGTACCTCCGCTACGGCCAATTCGGTCATCCGGCTCCGATATTTATAATCCAAAATTTCCATGTTCATTTTGTGAGGCGGATCCGATGATGGAATGAACCAAACCTCATCAAGCTGACAGGAATCATAAGCGTTCTCCGCCAGAGCCAGATGCCCGTAATGAACCGGATTAAAAGTACCTCCCATAATACCGATTTTTTTCACGTTCAATTCTCCTTTATTTTTCCGGAAGGACAATCTTTTTCTTCTTATCTTTTCCTTCTCTGTAGAGAACTATCTTTTTACCAATAACCTGAACCACATCCGAATGGGTACGTTCACTTAAATATTCCGCAATCATTCTCGGATCATCCAGACAATTCTGCAGAACTGAAATTTTCACCAATTCCCGCGCTGCCAGAGCTTCATCAACAGCCTGTGTAAGTTCTGGTGTCAGACTGGATTTGCCGATTTGAAAAATCGGATTTATATTCATAGCAAGACCTTTTAAATAAGCTCTCTGCTTACTGTTTTTAATCAAAACCTTATCCTCCTGTTATTTATAATATTCAAATTCATGATAGTAAACCCGTACGGTATCCCCATCCTGAACACCAAGAGCCTCCAGTTCATCAAGAATTCCATTCTCCTTCATGAATTTCTGGAAGAAATCAAAACCTTTTTCAGATTCCAGATTTGTATAACCCAGCATACGTTCAATACGAGGGCCTTCCACATGATAAACATCCGCTTCCTCCGGATCCCTGAAAACGGTAAACGGCAGTGTCTCTTCGATTTCTTCCGGGAAATATTCCCGTTCAAATACAATTTTCTCTTCGCCGATTTCCTTCAGAAGATTATTTGCATAATACAGAAGCTCACGGACTCCCTTGCCGCTGACCGCTGAAATCGGAAATACCTTCATACCTTCCGGTTCAAATTCATCACGCAGCAACTGTATCGCGTCATCATTTTCACCATCATAGAGAACATCAATCTTATTCGCCGCAATAACCTGAGGCCTGTCTGCCAGTTCTACATTATAAGCAGCCAGCTCTTTCTGGATTAACCGGACGTCATTAATCGGATCCCTGCCCTCCACGCCGGCAGCATCCACAATATGAATAAGAACCCGTGTCCGTTCAATGTGGCGCAGAAATTCATGACCCAGGCCAACACCCTCGGAAGCGCCTTCAATAATTCCCGGAATATCGGCAATAACAAATCCATCGCTTCCGTCCAGATCCACAACACCCAGGTTTGGGCTCAGTGTTGTAAAATGATAATTGGCAATCTTAGGCTTTGCATTGGTAACCCGGGATAAAAATGTAGATTTTCCAACATTCGGAAAACCGGCAAGACCCACATCGGCAATCACTTTCAATTCCAAAATCAGGTTCAGTTCTCTGGACTTCTGTCCCGGCTGAGCATATTTTGGCGCCTGCATCGTCGGTGTTGCATAATGCTGGTTTCCTTTTCCGCCCTGTCCGCCTTTCAAAAGCACCATTCTCTGGTTTTCTCCGGACATATCGGCAATAACCAGACCAGATTCTTCCTCTTTAATAATCGTACCTTCCGGAACTTTAATAATGATATCATTACCATCCGCACCGTGACAACGGTTTTTACCGCCGGATTCCCCATCACCGGCAACATATTTGCGGATATGACGGAAATCCGTCAGTGTATTCAGGCCCTTATCAACAACAAAGATAACATCGCCGCCTTTTCCGCCATCGCCGCCATTTGGTCCGCCGGCCGGGACATACATTTCTCTTCGGAAACTGACATGACCGTCACCGCCTTTTCCGGAACGTACATATATTTTCGCTTTATCTACAAACATATTTTCACCCACCTCTCTTATGGGATGTGTTATTTTACCTGTAATTATCCATTAAATGTTAAGAAAAAACGACTTCAAATATTAAAATCTGAAGTCGCCTTGTTCATTCTTATTCGTTTGCTGCTACCGGATAGATAGAAACCTGTTTTTTGTCTCTGCCTTTTCTTTCAAATCTTACAACACCGTCAACTAAAGCAAATAATGTATCATCGCCACCACGGCCTACATTTACGCCTGGATGGATTTTAGTGCCACGCTGTCTGTAAAGGATATTTCCAGCTTTTACAAACTGTCCATCTGCTCTTTTCGCTCCTAAACGCTTAGATTCAGAATCTCTGCCGTTCTTTGTGGAACCAACACCCTTTTTATGAGCGAAAAACTGAAGGTTCATTTTTAACATCGTCTACACCTCCCTGAATTCTACGTGTATATATTTCCCGCTATAATCATTTTCAATGGATCGCAATCCGAGAATCATCGTATTTACCAGAAGTTCAGCATCATGACTTAACGCTTCCGGAAAGTTCACTATAAATGTTCCGCTTTCCTCATCCATATCTGTTTCAAAAACCTGTGAAGTATACATGGATAAAGCATTTACCGTATTAATTGCCAGAACAGAAACTGCACTGCATACAATATCCTGTCCGCTGTCGGCATAATCGGCATGGCCGGACAACCAAAACGATGTAATCTGATTGTTCTTCGTTCTTGATATCGTTACCCGAATCATAACAGAACTGTCGGATTAAGCGTTGATCTTATCGATCTTAACCTGTGTATACGCCTGTCTGTGACCATTCTTTTTGTGATATCCGGTTTTTCTCTTATATCTGTAAACGATAACTTTTTTAGCTTTTCCTTCGCACATAACTGTACCGGAAACTGTTGCATTAGCTACTGTTGGGTTACCAACCTTCACTTCGTCACCGCTGACAACAAGAACCTGATCAAATACAACGGATTCACCAGCTTCGATACCGAGTTTTTCAACACGGATAACGTCGCCTTCAGATACTTTGTACTGTTTACCACCTGTTGCTATAATTGCGTACATATGGCACCTCCTAATAATAAAACTCGCCAGCTTCGGTGTCTCATGGAGAACTTAAAACCTCACTGTGCGGCACACTAAAACAGTTTAACATGACAGGAATTTCTTGTCAACCATTTTCATATAGGAAATTGTATAAAAATCAGGAAATCCGCCGATTTTTACATAAGCATCATTTAAAATCAGACTGCCTTACAGACAGTCTGATTTTAAAAGGGTCTTCTTTGTTAATTTATTAACCTTATTTGTGAAGAAAGCGGGCTGCCATTGCTGGCAGCCCTTGATGTACATCATAGCGGGGTTTGGGTTGTATATTTAGCTGAATCAGCCTGATGTACGAATTATTTCAGATGAAATCTTCTTTCAACAAATTCTCTGATATAATCTACTGTTCCGTCAATTCCAAGAATACTACTGTTAATAATCAGGTCTTTCCGTGCTCTGTCACCCCATTTGCCATCGGTATAAAAACGATAATAGGTGCTTCTGAGCTTATCATTTCTAATGACTTCTTTTCTTGCTTCTTCCGGTAATTCGATTAAATATTTGTCTGCGATCCGTGCCACTCTTTTATCCATAGGTGCCTGAATAAAGATTTTAAGAATGTTTTCATAATCCCGTAATACAAAGTCTGCACACCGGCCAATAATCACACAGGACTCACCTTTTTCTGCCAGATCCCGGATAACCTCAGACTGTGTCCAGAACAGCCGGTCATTGACGGTGCCGTTCTCATATCCCGGATGAAGAAATGGATTTGTCAGAGGATTCGCCGGTTTTTCATCTGCCTTGTTTAACATGTCAATGTGAATCCCACTTTTCTTAGCAACTTCATCAATCAGGTTTTTATCATAAAAACCGATTCCAAGTGCCTCTGCAAGTTTCTTACCAATTTCAAAACCACCGCTGCCATACTCACGTCCAATTGTAATAATATAATTGTTACCCATAAACAAACCCCCTTTGTTTAATAGAATTCTTTTTATCTACTTTTAGTATATTCTTATTTTCTGTAAATGTCAATGTTTTTTATTTATTTTTAGAATATATATTTAAATTTATTATATTTTTCAGTCTATTAATTTTAAAAAGATTAAATGGGTAAAAATTCAGTCTTTAAATGAGATAAAAAAAGCTTGCAATGATAAAAGCTGATAAAACATCCCGGATAAAATGGTTCCCACAAAGGATACGCAGTATCCCAACACCTACCGCCAGCCCCACAGCTAAAATACCAAGCTCTGTGGATATCCGAAAAATTTCAAAAGCAATGATTGCCCCACTGGCTGTATGACGGCTTGGAAAACTCCGATTTTTTCCGGGATGATAGCCACACAGAGGTTTGAAATCATACACATCATAGGGTCTTGGAAATTTAAGAAAATATCTCAGCGCCGTCACTGCCAGAAAACAGATCAGTGGCTTTAAAATTAGTGAAACCAGTAGTACCGGGTAAAAAAAGAAGCAAAGGATGATGCAGAACACATACATCCCGGCAATAACCAGCGGAAATCCCCGATTCAACAGGCAGAGTATCTTTTTCCTGACAGGGACATCTTCTGCCCATTTTATTATTTTTTTGTAGGTTGTCTCATTCATTGAACCACTTCCTGTTTATTTGTTCATGTAACGGGCGGTATGTCCGCTTTCTGGTCATTTCTACCAGTCCAAGTGCCGTCATGTCAACAACCTTCAGCGGAATCGGATCTGTTTTTGCCAGCTTTCTCAAGGCTTCCATTAATCGCTGATTATATTCTCCGGAAGGCATATTAATAAAATCCACCAAAATCATCCCAGACAGATTCCGAAGCCGTAACTGCCGGCATATCTCCTGTGCAGCTTCGATATTGATCCGATAAAAAATTTCACCTTTCTCCCCGTTCAGTTCGGTTTTGCTCGTATTCACGTCAATGGCCGTCAATGCCTCTGTCGGTTCGATCACCAGGGAAGCGCCGGACTTCATCCATACATTTTTCGCCAACGCTCTATCCATCTGTGTTTCCAGGCTTTTTAATTTGATCAGCGGATAGCTCTCGTCCTTATAAAATTCCCAGCGGTGTCCTTCCATTCTGTCCGAAACATGGAGCCCCTCATAAATTTCCGGAATATCCGTTAAAATACGTAATTCCATTGGTCTGTCTGCATGAACATACTTCAGCCAGTTATTTTGGGAGGTATACATCTTAGAATAACAGGTTCTGCAGAAACTAGTTGACATAAGATTATTATAATCAACCAAAAGCCGCTGATACTCCCTGTGAATCTCTGCATCTTCCATTGTGCCGCTTTTTGTGCGAAAAATAACTCCTGAACCGTGGGCCTCAGAAAATTTTCTTCCAAGATCCTTTAAGACTGTCCGACGTTCTGATGATGAAATTTTTTTGGATACGCCAATAAAATCTGTATTTCCCAGGAAAACCATACTGTCTCCGGAAAGCTGAATTTTACTCGTCAGAACCGGGGCCTTGGATTTAACACTGCCCCGTTCCACCTGTACAAGAATTTCATCTCCCGGCCGGAGTTTTCTGTCTGTTTTTTTTGTAAACAGATGCCGGGAATTCGATACCAGAGAATAATATCCGATAACTCCCGGAAGAATTTCTACAAAGGCTGCCTGAATATTATCAACAATATTTTTCACTTTCCCGATAAAAACATCGCCGATTTCCAAAACTTCTGGTGTCTTCAAAAAAATCTCAACGGCTTTTCCATTTTCCAAAAGAACAATTAAATATTGATTTTTATAGTGAGTAATAACGACTTCTCTCGATATATTTTCTTTCATTCAATCCTGCTTCCGTAGCTTTCCAGAGATTTAAAATCCGCACCATAGGTCTCTTCTCTATGAATATAGATTGTAAATGGGTCAAATTCTACAGACATAAACCGATACAACGTTGCCATAACCTGTTCCGGCTTAAGATTTTCTGTACTTCCCGTTGCTACATTCATGAAACACCCGTCTTCTGTACGATGAAATTTATGAATCATCGGTTTAATATCCATAGTCTTTTCACTTTTTTTTGTCTTTTTCGTTACAATGATCTCGTCCTGAGCCATAAAATTCTGAATCGCCTGTCCAAGATCAAAATCCGGCGCCATATTCTCACGGAAAGAAATCCGGTAATCTGCAGTTGTCACAATCGACATTGCATTTTTACTGTCATCCGGAAGGGCTACCGCACTCAATATACGGACACCGTCAACCATCTGTCTGTTAATTCTTTCAACCAGTTCCTCTGAAGACGGACATTCTCCCATAACAATATCCATATATTCACCGGTACTTGTCAGTCCAACGCCCAAAGGTGCTGCAAAGGAAATCAACTGATGGGGACTGAATCCCTGGGAATACTGAATATCAATTCCTGAACGCCGGAAGGCTTTCTGAAAATAACGCATCATATCCAAATGTCCGATAAAACGCATAATACCTTCCTTGGCAAATTTAATTCTCACCTTCAAAGCAAACACCTCCTTCGTAAACACGGCAGCCGCAGCCGGAACACTGCATCCGGCAGTTTGGTGTAACCGTTTCATTCCGGGACTGCATATATTCCCGCCATAAAAACTCTTTTGTTACGCCCGCATAAATAAAATCCCACGGAAGGATTTCATCCAGACACCGTTCACGACCTGTATAGAACGCAGGATCAATTCCTGCTTCCTCCATCGACGCTGTCCACCGGTCATAATAAAAATATTCAGACCAGGAATCAAACATACATCCTTTTTTATAAGCCTTATAAATAACATCACCCACTCTGCGGTCTCCACGGGCAAGAAAGCCCTCAAGCGCCGTCAGATCAAAATCATGCCAGTTGTACCGCATACTCTTCCGGTTTAATTGTTCTTTCATCTTTTTACTGAGAAAACGCTGTTTTTCCTTAAACTGATTGGTCGTATCCTGGGAAACCCACTGGAACGGCGTAAAAGGCTTTGGCACAAAGAAAGAGGTACTGGACACCACATCGACTCTGGCCCCCGGGCGCTCATCCTTTGGTATGGTATAATACAAAGCCGCAATATCGTTGGAGAGCTTTGCAATACCCTCAATGTCATCATAGGTTTCTCCAGGCAGACCGAGCATAAAATAAAGTTTCACCCGGTTCCATCCACCCCTGAAAGCTTCCATGGCGCCACCGAAAATATCATCTTCTGTCAGACCTTTATTAATAATGTCCCGCATACGCTGGGATCCTGCCTCCGGTGCAAAAGTCAGACTGCTCTTCCGTACATCCTGGACCTGACTCATCACATCCAGAGAAAAAGCATCAATACGCAGAGACGGCAGGGAAATATTGACCCCCTGTTTCTGGCCGAATTCCTCAATAAGATAGGTTGTCAGCGCCTCCAAATCCGAATAATCACTGGAACTCAGAGAACTGAGAGAAATTTCTTCATGACCTGTGGAGGTCAGCATATCATGGGCATATTTTTTCAAAAATTCAAGACTTCGTTCCCGGTTCGGACGATAAACATTCCCCGCCTGACAAAAGCGACATCCACGAATACATCCCCTCTGGATCTCAAGAACCACCCGGTCCTGAGTCACTTTAATAAAAGGCACCACAGGATTGGACGGATAATAGGTATCGCTTAAATCCGTAACCACCTGCTTTTTTACTTTTTCCGGCACACACTCTGCCATTGGTTTAAAGGCTGCAATCGTTCCATCTTCTTTGTAGGTGACCTCATATAAAGACGGTACATAAAGACCCGGAATTTTAGCTGCTTTCAGAAGAAAATCTCTGCGGCTTCCGCCATTTTTTTTCCATTCTTTATAACAGTCCATCAATTCA
>DBGCEW010000006.1:0-3321 GCA_048357495.1 Frisingicoccus sp. | reverse complement strand
GTCATCAATGGAAGGAAAGCGCAGGTCCGCATTATTAAACATATTAAAAATTGTCTGAGGGCCATAGCTCATATCGCCGCTCAGAGACAGAAGTTCTTCTTCGGCAGCGGAGAGGGTATGGGATTTCTGACGCAGTGTATCTTCCAGAAAGTGGCGGTAATTTTCAAGGCCCTTTTCTTTGGAAAACCAGCCGGTTAAGGTTTCTTCCGTCAGAGTCAGCAGCTCCGGCGATTCCCAGGCGATGGCAGCGGCAAAACGGGTATAGAGCCCGAGGGCCTGATTTTTCAAAGCCTGAGTCTTTGTATTTCCGGTATCCTGGTCTGAGGACTGAAAGGCATAGCTGTAAAGCCGGTCAAGGTTTAAAGCCAGGGCATCTTTTTCCTGAAGATAGGCCAGTAAATCCGAAGGGGACTGACTGATTTTTCCCCGCCAGGACGGGAGATGCCCGATCTGAGTTTCGGTTTCTTTAAAAGCTTCTTTAAAAGCCTCTTCCTTTGGAAAAAGAGGGGTCAGATCCCAGGTATCCTGAATATTTATTTCCGGGCGTCGTGGTAATCTTTTTTGCGTTGTCATAATTGAACCTCCTGTGATTGGAATTCGGATGATTATACGAATATTCTAAGTATAATAAATTATTGTATTTTTATCAATAATCCATTGATTTTTTTTTGACAATCGGATAAAATGTAGGTGACAATTTAATAATGAGAGGAATTACTTATGAGAGGTAGAAAATCATGAAAAAAAGAACAAACAGGATTCTTTTAGGAGTAATGACACTTGTAGTAACTGCTGCACTCAGCGCATGCGGAGGCGGCAAGGGAAACGAGACTTCAGCAGAGAGTAAGAACTCTTCGGAAACAACGACCACTGAAACCGGAGCAGAAACTGGAAGCGCAGCGAAAAAAGGCGGCGAAGTGACAGTAGGTATTGCTCAGGATTTGGACAGTCTTGACCCGCACAAAATGGTGTATGCAGGAACTAAGGAAGTTTTATTCAATGTCTTTGAAGGCCTTGTAAAGGCTGATCAGAACGGAGACCTTGTGCCTGCAGTTGCAAGCGAATATGAGGTTTCTGAGGATGCAAAGGTATATACCTTTACATTGAGAGACGGAATCACATTCCACGATGGCTCAGCCGTCACTGTGGAAGATGTTAAATATTCTATTGAACGCTATGCGGAGATTCAGGGCGAATCCTCCGCATTTTCTATTTTAGAAAGTGTGGATGCCGTGGATGACAAAACCGTTGAAGTTCATTTATCTGAAGGAAACTCGGAGTTCCTGGCGAACCTGACACTGGCTGTGCTTCCGCAGAGCAACGAAGCAAACTTCGAAACTCAGCCGATCGGAACCGGTCCGTTCAAGTTTGTATCATTTACACCGGGACAGAGCTTTGTTGTTGAAGCTTATGAAGGTTACTGGAATCCGGAACTGCCATATCTTGACAAAACAACCTTCAAGATCGTTGCAGATGCGGATACGGCGTTAACCGAGCTTCAGGCAGGAACGCTGGATGTTTACCAGTACCTGACAGAAGATCAGGCAAGTACGCTGACAAGCGGATTTAATATTGTTCAGGGAAGTATCAACTATGTTCAGGGACTTTTCCTGAATAATGACTTTGAACCGTTTAAGGATGTTCGTGTCCGTCAGGCGGTGAACTATGCTGTAGATAAGGATATGATCAATGAATTCCTGTTCAGCGGCAAGAGCCATATTATCGGAACGAATATGATTCCGGCATTTAAGAAATATTATAACGAAGAAACAGAAACCTACTATACAAGAGATGTTGAAAAGGCAAAGGAACTTCTGGCTGAAGCAGGCTATGCCGACGGATTTGATCTGGTGATCACAGTTCCGAATAACTATGCGCCTCATGAAAGTACAGCACAGATTATTGTTGAAAACCTGAAAGAGGTTGGTATTAATGCAACGATCAATCTGATTGAATTTTCCACATGGGTGGACGAAGCTTATAACGGACGTAATTATGAAGCCACGGTCGTTGCTGTAGACGGTACCCTGTCTCCAAGCAGCTGGCTGGCTAAAAATTTAAGCACATCCTCCAACAATTTTACAAACTTTAACAATGCGGACTTTGACGAGGCTTATACAACCGCTTTAGCATCCATTGATGATGCAGAGAAAGTTGAACTTTATAAAAAATGCCAGATGATTCTGGCAGAAGATGCCGCTTCTGTATATATTCAGGATCCGGCAAACCTGGTAGCACTGAATGAAAACCTGGATGGCTATGTATTCTATCCATGCGCTGCTCAGGATATGTCTTTAGTATATTTTAAATAATAAGGGATAAACAGATTGGAAAGGGCACAAGGAAGACCATGAAATACATGATAAAAAAAATAACAACTCTCATTATAACTTTGTTACTTGTATCCGTGGTCACCTTTGTGGCCTTTTCTGTCATTCCGGGCGACCCGGCTTCCACAAAACTCGGAACCTATGCGACACCGGAACGTATTGAAGCTTTAAGAGAAGAGATGGGACTCAACAAGTCTCTGCCGGAGCGGTATGTGGACTGGCTGGGGAATGCGCTGAAGGGTGATTTTGGCGAGTCCTATCAGTATGACGGGGTTCCGGTCAGCGAGCTTTTAAATCAGCGGCTGCCGGTGACCGTCATTTTAGCGTTGATGTCCTTTGTGATTATTCTGGTCATATCGATTCCTCTGGGAATTGTATCGGCCAGGAAAGAAGGGACATGGATTGATGTTTTTATTAATATGTTTACCCAGGTGACGATGGCAGTACCTGCCTTTTTCCTGGGAATGATTCTGACCTACTTTTTTGGACTGGTTCTTAAATTTTTCCAGCCGGGGAAATTTGTCATGCCTCAGGAAAGCCTGGGGAAATGTCTGGCATATCTGATTTTTCCGGCCATTGCCATTGCCCTTCCGAAGATTGCCATGGTGGTGAAATTTTTAAGAAATTCTGTACTCAGTGAAGTGAAAAAAGACTATGTACGTACGGCTTACAGTAAAGGAAACCGTACGAAGAAAGTATTATATATACATGTTTTCCAGAACGCACTGATTCCGGTCATTACCTTTATTGCGATGGTTGCCGCCGAGATACTGGCGGGCAGCATTGTCATCGAGCAGGTGTTCAGCGTGACCGGGATGGGACGGCTTCTGGTAACGGCCATAACGAACCGGGATTATCCGATCGTTCAGGCAGTTGTTCTTTATATTACGGTGATTGTGATTATTATTAATTTTATTGTGGATATACTTTATCAGTTTGTAGACCCGAGGGTGCGTACAGAATAGGAGCACAGGATGAAGAAGAAAAAAAT
>DBGCEW010000005.1:0-6551 GCA_048357495.1 Frisingicoccus sp. | reverse complement strand
TAACGCCAAGATTTACCGCCTCGTCCAGCATCAGCCCCATATAATTGCTGACAAGCACATACCGGCTTTTTGAAACGTCCTTTCCGCCTCTCTCCAGCCACTGACGGACCATCCGCTCTCCGGTTTCTCCGAGAACAAAGGTTAAATAGGCCGGACGAGCAGCGGCGGCCACCGACATCTGTACCTTCAGGGATTCAATCATCGCCGGTTCGCTCATAGGTTTTAAAATTCCCGATGTGCCGAGAACGGACAAGCCGCCCTCAATGCCAAGCCTTGGATTAAAGGTTTTCTTCGCCAGCTCGCCGCCTCCGGGGATAGAAATCCGTACTTCGGCCCGGACAGCTCCGGCGGCTTCCCGGATCACCTTTTCAATCATCTGCCGTGGCACCGGATTAATGGCCGGTTCTCCGACAGGGATTTTAAGCCCGGGCAATGTCACTGTGCCAATCCCCTCTCCGGCGATAAAGGTTATACCACCAGAATCTTCATGCAGACAGACCGAAACCCTCACTCTACAGCCATCGGTAATATCCGGATCGTCTCCGGCATCCTTGATCACACTGCACCAGGGAAATTTTTCGGAAACAATATCCAATAGGATTCGCTTTCCCCCCGGCGTATCAATGGATACGGTCTCCGGACAGATTCCCGACAGCTGCCATTCCACGGATGCCTTTGCTGCGGCAGCTGCGCAGGTGCCTGTTGTTATCCCTTCTCTTAATTTTTTCAATTCCATATGTTTTTTCTCCGGTGAAACAAAAAAAGACCATCGCAGGGACAGCCTTTTTCTGATAATCACGTTATGACAATATTGCAAATTCTGATACTAACGATTTAAAAACTTAAATGTATATAATATTAGAAAAGGCACATTGGTACGCACTGATTATAATTTGGTTACATTTGTTGCCTGTGGGCCTTTTGCACCTTCAACAACATCAAATTCAACTTCCTGACCTTCGTCAATTGTTTTGAAGCCATTCATGTTGAGGCCGGTATAATGTAAAAATACATCGTTACCTGTTTCGTCGCTGATGAAGCCGTAGCCCTTCTGGCTGTTAAACCACTTAATTGTACCTTTCATTTTAAAATCCTCCAATATCTGTACTGTACCCTATCGGATATTCAGTGCTTTTAGAATAGCATAGTCAACTTGCAGTGTCAAATATAAATTATCGACACTCTGTTAAAATTTTTTTACACTTTTCCTAAAAATTCTATGGTATAACCACCGGATTTGTATTATGATAGTAACAGAATGTACCCTTACAAAAATAATGGAGGTGTCTATGAAACATTTAATTAATCCACTGGATTTTTCTGTTGAAGAAACGGAGGAGCTGCTTCTGCTGGCCGAAGATATTGCAAAGGACCGCAGCCGTTACAGCGAAGTCTGCCACGGCAAAAAGCTTGCCACCCTCTTTTATGAACCAAGTACCCGGACTCGTCTGAGTTTTGAAGCCGCTATGCTGAATCTCGGCGGCAATATTCTGGGTTTTGCCAGCGGCAATGACAGTTCCGCTTCCAAAGGTGAAAGTGTTGCTGATACGATCCGCGTTGTCTCCTGTTATGCAGACATCGTTGCCATGCGTCATCCAAAGGAAGGGGCCGCCCTTGTCGCAGCCCTTAACGCTTCGGTTCCGGTTGTCAATGCCGGTGATGGCGGCCATCAGCATCCTACCCAGACTTTAACCGATTTACTGACCATCCACGCCTTAAAGGGCCGGTTAGATCATCTGACCATTGGTCTGTGCGGCGACTTAAAGTTCGGACGTACGGTCCATTCCCTGATCAGCGCTCTGGTGCGCTACACAGATATTAAATTTGTTCTGATTTCTCCGGAAGAATTAAAAGTACCTTCCTATATCCGCAAAGAAGTCCTTCAAAAAAATAATATCGATTTCAAAGAAACTGAAGATTTGGAATCCGTTATGCCGGAACTGGATATTCTCTACATGACCCGTGTTCAGAGAGAACGTTTCTTCAATGAAGAAGACTACATCCGTCTGAAAGATAAATACATCCTGGATATGAGCAAAATGGCTCTGGCCAAAGAGGATATGCTCGTACTTCATCCACTGCCTCGTGTCAACGAAATTTCCGTGGAGGTTGACCAGGACCCACGGGCAGCTTATTTTAAACAGGCCCAATTCGGCGTTTATGTGCGGATGGCATTAATCATGAAACTTCTGGGGGTGGAATTATGTTAAATATCAGCGGAATTCAGAACGGCTATGTGATTGACCATATCCGTGCAGGAAAGAGCATGGATATCTATAAATATCTCCGGCTGGACAAACTGGACTGCCAGGTAGCCATCATAAAAAATGCAACCAGCAATAAAATGGGGAAAAAGGATATTATCAAAGTTCAGGGCGATATGAATTTGAACCTGGATATCCTGGGCTTTGTCGATGATCAGATTACCGTGAATATCATTCGGGGCGGACAGATTGTCGAAAAGCAAAAACCAAGTCTCCCGGAAACCATCACCAATATTATCCAGTGCAAAAATCCCCGATGTATTTCTACCGTGGAACAGGAACTTCCTCAGAGATTTAAACTGACGGACCCGGCCACACGGACCTACCGCTGCATCTATTGTGAAGAAAAATTCGATTCCAAATAATATAAATATATGTTTCATTATTAAAGGAGCTGCTGCAAAGCGTGATTTTGCAGCAGCTCCTTTTGCTGATAAACCTGATTTTTATTTTTCCCTGTGATACCGGATAATATCCGATACATCACAGTCTAAGATTTCACAGAGCTTTTCAAGGGTGGAAAAACGGACTGCCTTTGATTTTCCGCTGACAAAAATGGAAAGATTGGCCTCTGTAATGTCCAGTCTGGCGGCCAGCTCTTTTCCTGTCATTCCACGTTCCTTCAATACTTCTTTTAAATGAATCCGGATAGCCATCAGAAGGTCAGCTCATTCTCCTGATAAGCTTCGATGGCTTTTTTATAAATAAAAGAAAAGCAGTCAAGCAAAAGACCAAAGGCAATCCAAAATATAAGCGAAATGTCAAAATCAAAGGTAACATAATATTTACCCACAAAATAAGAAACTCCCGAAGAAAAAGGATCTGTATTCTGTATCTGCCGGAGCAGAGACTGGTGAAGAAGGAATCCTGCAATTCCGCAGAGCAGATGAAGCAGAATCACTCCATAGCAGTAGAGACTGCAGCGGTGGAAAATCAGCGGATTTTCCGAGTTAAAAAGTTCCCCTTTCTGAAGATTTTTCTTCAGTTTATGAATTTGCATGAAAACTAAAAGCAAAAGAACTGCCTGTCCGGATAAGTAAAGAATACTGACCAGGGACACAGGAACAAGTCCTGCTGCCACCACTTCTTCTGAACCGGCATTTCGAATAAGGAGAAAAGTACCACATAAAAAACCAGCACAGGACAAAACCATCAGCAATTCCAAAAGTGAAAATCCAATATTTACTTGTTTATGAAAATCTTTTTGTTTCATATGGCATCCTCCTCAGCGTTAGAATTCATTTAAAATGAGTGTGGCATGGTCTTCAAAAAGGGTTTTATTCTGCAAAAGAGAGAAAAGCTCTGTCTGAAGATCTGTGAAGCCCATAGAAAAAGAAAATTCCTGCCGACAGTCTTCTGTAACCGCTATGGATGGCCCGTAACACGCCATGCCCATCCTTTTCTCTGCCTTTTCTTCCAAAGGAAATAACACCTGTAGCCGCAAAATATCGCCATTTTGAAAGGATTCTCCGAATTCATAGACGTACTGTCTGTCATTTTCCTGAAAGAGCTTTGGGGTACATAGTAGAAATTCAGAATCACGCAGATGAAACATACGTATGCTGCAAAGTTTCATATCCTCCGGACACATCGGAAAGAAATACAGATCTAAAAGAACATCCGGCGAAGTAATCTCAATATCCAGGGTTTGATAAAGAAAAAGCTTCCCCTGATGATCATATCCCACAGCAACCATACCATCATCGCCAGTATGGGATTTTAAAATTTCAGCGGGCGGTTCAAGGAAGTCCGACTGTACTTCTCTGGTCTGGAAATATATTGGTGATAAAAGCTTTAGAACGATAAAGACTGTGGCCAAAAGAGTAACGATCATCCATTTTTTCATAGCAACCTCCCTTCACCGATGAAACAGATATGCAAAAATTATCGTAAAACAATAATTTATATTCAAATAATAACATAATCATCCAAAAAAAGCAAGGGAGCATTGCTCCCCGACAAAGATCTGTCATCGGCAATACTCCCTTTTCTTTTTCATTCATCAACTATTTTAAATTCTTCTTTTCCCACACCGCAAATCGGGCAAACCCAGTCTTCCGGCAGGTCTTCAAAAGGGGTTCCCGGTACAATTCCGTTATCCGGGTCTCCAATCGAAGGGTCATAAATATAACCACATGGTTCACATTCATAAGATTTCATAATTTTTTCCTCCTTACAGACAGTATCTCGGAAATTCTGAACCTTATACCTCTGGATATATTCTCAGGCTTTCCAAAGTCCGTGAAGATTACAGTAAGCATAAGCTGCAACAACTTTATCAGAATCTGTCAGAATAAATTCTGCTTTCGGCGCTTCTTCCGGTTTTAAATCAACTCTCTGATAACCTTTTTCTGTTTCAAGAATGATCCACTCAATATAATGAGCTTCCACCATCGGATGTTCAACGCTGCCTACCTCAACTGTAACTTTCTGGCCATCTGCTTTAATCACCGGCACATGTTTTTCAACGGCGCCATCGGATGTTCCAGGAACAAGTTCCTTCATCTTTTCTCCGCAGCACATCACAGGGACACCTGAACTCTTCGCATACTGAATAATATTTCCACAATGTTCACATACATAAAATTTCATATTTTTTTCCTCCTGTAAAATAATAATCTTTTATTTTAGACGATTGTTTCCTTGTTATGTCTCATTATACCCTCTTCTACGGTAATTGCAGTTGCAATTGCAACTTTTTAAAGATATACTTAAATAATCATAAGGAGGGAATACCATGCCACAGATTCATATATTCGATTCTATAAAAACAGAAGAGCTGGAAAGAATGGTCACCTGCTTCAACGGACAGATTAAATCCTTCCCAGCTCATAAAAAACTTATATCCTATACTTCCGATTCCAGAACCATCGGCGTCATCCTCAGCGGTGAAGCAAATCTGATCAAATACGACTATGACGGTTACCGGAATATCATTGAACATCTTTCGGATCAGGATATCTTCGGCAACATTCTTCTTCCTGTATCCTACAAAGAAGAAATGGAGATCATCGCCAGCGCCGAATGCCGTGTGCTGTTCTTCACCTATGATCAGCTCATCAAACGCTGCAGCAATGCCTGTGACTGTCACAGCCAGCTTGTCAGTAATATGCTTCAGATACTGTCTTTAAAAACCCGGCAGCTCCACACCCGGATTGAAGTCCTGAGCCAGCGTTCCATCCGAAGCAAGCTTCTGACCTATTTTCGGCAGCTTGCCTTTCAAAACGATTCCGACAATTTTGCACTGCCCTTTACCCTGGACTCCATGGCCGATTATCTCTTTATCGACCGGAGCGCCATGATTCGGGAAATGAAAAAGCTTCGGGATGAAAATATCATTCATTCAAAAGGACGTCAGATTCATCTTCTGCTCCATGAATAAAGTCCATAAATTCCTGTCCGGTGATGGTTTCCTTATCCAACAGGAAACCTGCAGATTTCTGAAGAATAATATGATTCTCCCGAAGAATCGTTACCGCCTGGCGATAAGCCTTCTCCAAAATCTGCCGGACAATCTCATCGGCTTTCACCATCGTTTCATCGGCACAGGTTTTTACCGGACGTCCATCCATGTACTGACTGCCCGGAAGTTCCAGGCCCATCATGCCAAATTCGTCGGACATACCGTACATCGTCACCATTCTCCGCGCCAGATCTGTTGCCTTTTCAATATCATTGGATGCCCCGGTTGTAATATTCCCAAACTGAACTTCCTCAGCGGCACGACCGCCCAGAAGGGTGACCAGTTCTTCCAGCATCTCTGATTTCTTCATAAGAAAACGCTCTTCTTCCGGCATCTGCATCGTATATCCCAGCGCACCGGAAGTTCTCGGAATAATCGTGATCTTCTGAATCGGCTGGGTATTCTTCTGTTTTGCAGCGACAAGGGCATGACCGATTTCATGGAATGCAACAATCTCCCGTTCATCCCGGCTCATAATATGATTTTTACGCTGCTGTCCGGCAATAATCACTTCCACGGATTCAAACAGATCTTCCTGATTGATAACTCTCCGGTTCATCCGGACAGCTCTGAGGGCAGCCTCATTGACAATATTCGCCAAATCCGCTCCGGAAGCTCCGGAGGTCGCCAATGCGATGGCATCCAGATTCACACTTTCATCCATCTTTACTTTACGGCTGTGAACCTTCAGAATATCGATCCGTCCCTGTTTATCCGGCTGGGTAACGCTGATCGTACGGTCAAATCTTCCCGGACGTCGCAGCGCCTTATCAAGGACTTCCGGACGGTTTGTTGCTGCCAGAACAACCACCGCCTTACTCTCG
>DBGCEW010000004.1:0-4605 GCA_048357495.1 Frisingicoccus sp. | reverse complement strand
TCCGGCTGCGGAAAGTCCACTTTTGGAAAGACCGTAATGATGCTGGAGAAACCGACAGGCGGAGAGGTAATGTTTAATTATGATGGGGTGTTTAAAGATATTACCAAGTTCAACAAAGACGAAATGTTTGAATTCCGAAAAAAAGTCCAGATGGTATTTCAGGATCCGTATTCTGCGCTGAATCCTCAGAAAAAGATTTATTCTTCTTTTGAAGAGCCTTTAAAGACCCATGGCATTACGTCCCAGGAAGATCGGGAAGCCCGTATGCAGCAGGTTTTAAAGATGGTAAATATCCAGCCGGATTATCTGATGCGTTATCCACACGAATTCTCCGGCGGACAGCGTCAGCGTCTCTGTATTGCCAGAGCGCTGGAAGTTATGCCGGAAGTACTGATCTGTGACGAACCGGTATCGGCTCTGGACGTATCCATTCAGGCCCAGGTTTTGAATCTTATGAAAGAAATCCAAAAAGACCTGAATCTTACATATTTGTTTATTGCCCACGATCTTTCGGTGGTTCAGTATATGTCAGACCGTATTATGGTTATGTATCTTGGAAAAATTGTAGAGGTTGCAGATTCCAGAGCTCTCTATGAAGAACCGCTGCATCCATATACAAAGGCATTGCTTTCCGCAATTCCGATCGCGGATATTCATACGAAAAAACAGCGTCAGATTCTGGAAGGCGAAGTGCCTAGCCCGATACATAAACCGAGCGGCTGTGCTTTCAGAAACCGTTGTCCGCATTGTATGGATATATGTAAAAATGAAGACCCGGCATTACGTTATCATGGAAAAGAGGGGCATATGGTGGCCTGTCATTTGTATGATGGCAAAGAAAGCGGAGATGAATCATGATTTATACAGAGATGAAATATCTCGAAAATTATTTGGGAATCGGTACCCATCTGGATATGGCGATTCAATATTTAAAAAGTCATTCACTGGATGAATTGAAAACCGGACGGAATGACGTGGACGGCGAGGATGTGTTTATCAACCGCTTTGGTTATGAAACCATGGCAGAAGAGAAGGCTGCTTTTGAAGCCCATGAATTCTATGCAGATATACATCTGGTATTGTCCGGAAAAGAAATGATTGGCGTGACAGACATGGATTTAATGGATGTGACAGCCATTGATAAAATCACGGATTCTGTGGATTGTGACGGCCCGGTGGAAAACCGGTTATATATGGCTCCGGGGAAAGTACTGATCGTGCTTCCGGAGGATGCCCATAAAGTTAAGATTGCCCTGGACGGACCGGAACGGGTTGAGAAAGCGGTAGTCAAAGTACGCATGAAATAATATTTTTAAATGATAAGGAGCGATTAAAAATGAAAGACATTTCGAAATATCAGGGAATTATTCCGGCATTTTATGCCTGCTATGATGATAACGGAGCGATTAGCCCGGAAAGAGTGGAAGCACTGACAAAATACATGATTAAAAAAGGTGTTAAAGGTGTTTATGTTGGCGGTTCCTCAGGCGAATGTATTTATCAGGGTGTTGCAGAGCGTAAATTAGTGCTTGAACATGTCATGAAGGCGGCAGAAGGTAAATTAACAGTGATCGCTCATGTTGCCTGCAATAATACAGCAGACAGTATGGAACTGGCAGCTCATGCAGAAAGCCTTGGTGTTGATGCGATTGCAGCAATTCCTCCGATTTATTTCCATCTGCCGGAATATGCCATTGCCCAGTACTGGAATGATATTTCTTCAGCAGCACCAAATACAGATTTTGTTATTTACAATATTCCTCAGCTTGCTGGTGTTGCTCTGACAATGTCTCTGTTTAAAGAAATGCGAAAAAATCCTCAGGTAGCTGCTGTAAAGAACAGCTCTATGCCTGTTCAGGATATTCAGATGTTTAAGATGGAAGGCGGCGAAGGCTTTGTCGTATTCAATGGTCCGGACGAACAGTTAGTTTCCGGTCTGGCAATGGGCGCTGACGGCGGTATCGGTGGAACCTATGCGGTGATGCCGGAGCTTTACCTGAAGATTGAAGAACTGACAAAGGCAGGAAACATTGCAGAAGCTCAGAAAATTCAGTATGCGGCGGATGCAATTATTTATGCAATGTGTGAATGTCATGGAAATCTTTACGCTGTTATGAAGGAAATTTTACGTATGCGTGAAGGTCTGGATATCGGCGGTGTACGTAAGCCTCTGCCAAATCTTGTGGAGGCAGATATGGCTCAGGTTAAAAAATGTGCAGCCATGATTGATGAGGCGATCAAAGCTTACTGTTAAGAAAGGAAGACGATTCTTTGATGAAGTATTTAATGCTTGACCGAAGGTTTCTGAATCCCCAGGCCATAGAAAATGCCCGCATACAGGTGACGCCTCCGGAGAAGGACCGGGAAAATAATCCCTTATTTATTCAGGATCAGCCCTGGGAAATACGGATTGACAATGGATATCCCAATGTTCTTTATGATTCGGAGGAAAAAATTTTCCGATGCTATTATACGCTGTTTACCGATGATCCGGATACAGAAGGAACCACTCCGGCGGAACGAAGTTCCAGAGACTATCTTCCGAGAATGGACCGGGTGACTTCGCTGGCTTATGCGGAAAGCAGAGACGGCGTTCATTGGGAAAAACCGGCGCTGAACCGGGTGGAATGGCGTGGAAATAAAATGAATAACATCCTCTTCTTATTTGCACACGGAACCGGGGTCATGATTGATGATCATGACTCCGATTCCAGTAAAAAATATAAAATGGTCACCAAGGTGGATATTCCGGGAAAGGGAACCCATATGGCCGTGGCCTTTTCGCCGGATGGAAAGGCATGGTCGGAGCTTATACCCTGGCCGGAACATAATCCTCCGGCAGACAGTCATAATCTTCCTTTCTGGAATGCGGATAGGGGATGCTATATGCTCCTTTCCCGTATATGGAAAGACGGGATCCGTATGACGACATTGAGCCGAAGCAGTGATTTTATCCACTGGAGTGAACCGGAAGAAACTTTGAGAGGCCGGGGGTTTGAAGCCCAGGTCTATTCGATGCCTGTATTTTACTGGAATCATATATATCTTGGACTGGCTTCGATGATTCACGAAGGGGACCGGACCGATGGTAACTTTGACCAGGTGGACTGTGAGCTGACCTGGGCGGCATCTCCGGAGCATTTTGACTTTGTAGCGCTGGGACAGCCGGTAATTCCACGGGGAGAGGGCAGTTACCCATCGGGGGAATTTGACTGTGGATGTATTTATGCTTCTCCGCCGGTGACAGATCCGGAAGGAAATTTATGGGTTTATTATATGGGCGGCAATGGAAAGCATACGAATTTCCGTGAAACATCTCTGGCACGGGCAAAATGGCGGCCGGATCGGTTTGCGGCCATGGCGCCGAAAAGGAAAGCGGAGGAAACAGTTCTTACATCCAACCGGATTCGGTTTGATGGGCCATCGTTGGAAATACTGGCAGAGCCTGTGGATGCGAATAAAGAGATTTCTCTGGAAGCTCAGCTGCACCACATCTGGACGTCATTGCCGATAGAGGGATTTGAATATGAAAAGAGCTGTGTCTCGGAACTCGGCGGCGGATGGTACCGGATTGAGTGGCCATTCGGCATGGAAAGTCTTGACGGTGAAAAAGGCTGTATGAAACTTAAATTTAAAAATCTGAAAATCTGGGCAGTACAGGGAGACTTCTGTCTGGATGGACATCGGCTCTGGGAAGGCGCTGATATGGAAAATGAGGGATTTTAATGATTATTCAGAGTGAAAGAGTCTGGATTGGCAGTCAGTTTGTGCCGGCTCAGATTGAAATTGAAGATGGAAAAATCCGGCAAATTTATCCAATAGATACAAAACCTGCAGATGCAGATTATGGGTGTAAAATGGTTCTTCCGGGATTTATTGATATTCATACCCATGGTTCCTATGGTTATGATACCAATGACGCTGAACCGGAAGGCCTTCGGAATTGGATGGCCCGGATACCGGAAGAAGGTGTGACATCGATTCTTCCGACAACGGTAACCCAGATGCCGGAGGTTCTTACAAAGGCTGTTGCCAACGTTGCCAGAGTTATCGAAGAAGGCTATGAAGGGGCTGAGATTCTCGGAATTCATTTTGAGGGTCCCTATCTGGATATGGAATACAAGGGGGCTCAGCCGCCGGAAGCCATTGCCCGGCCTTCCGTGGCGCAGTTCAAACAGTATCAGGAAGCGGCAAAGGGCTGGATTAAATATATTACAATGAGTCCGGAGCATGATGGAAATCATGAACTGACTCGTTATTGTTCACAAAATGGTGTCGTTGTCAGCATGGGCCATTCTTCCGCTTCTTATGAAGAAGCCTTAATGGGGGTTGCCAATGGCGCCACTTCCATGACCCATGTTTATAATGGTATGACGCCGCTGCATCACAGAAATCCGGGACTTGTTGGCGGCGCTTTTCGGATCCGGGATATTTATGGCGAAGTTATCGGTGACGGCCACCACTCCCATGTGGCTGCGCTGAATATTTTTTTCCAGTCCAAAGGCCATGAAAAAGCAATTTTAATCACGGATTCTCTGAGAGCCAAACATTGCCCGCCGGGAGGCAATTACCAGCTTGGCGGTCATGATATTGAAATTGGAGAAG
>DBGCEW010000003.1:0-3128 GCA_048357495.1 Frisingicoccus sp. | reverse complement strand
ACGGCAATGGCGGACAGATAGAAATTACCCACGGCCGTTTTATCTCTCTGATGGAAAGCAAGAACCGTCAGGTACGCAAAGATGCTTTTATGGGCTTGTATCACACCTATGCATCTTTTAGAAACACGCTGGCCGCTGCCTACAGCGCCAATGTAAAAAAAGAACTCTTTTACACCAAAGCCCGGAAATATGCCTCCACTATGGAAGCCCATCTGGATGCCCATAACATTCCGACAGCCGTTTATACCCGGCTGATTGAAACCGTCCATCGTTTTTTGCCTGCCATGTACCGCTATGTGGCTCTCCGAAAAAAACTTCTCGGTGTGGATGAGCTTCATATGTATGACGTTTATACACCGATCGCAGACTATGACTCTCCGGAAATTCCCTTTGAAAAAGCAAAACAGATGGTTCTTGAAGGCCTTGCCCCTCTGGGACAGGATTATCTGGACAAGCTCCGGGAGGGCTTCGACAACCGCTGGATTGATATTTACGAGAATCAGGGCAAACGCAGCGGGGCCTATTCCACCTGTGTTTACGGCACCCACCCCTATGTCCTCCTGAATTATCAGGGAAATCTGGACAATGTTTTTACCCTTGCCCATGAGATGGGACATTCCCTGCATTCCTGCTATACCAATGAAAGCCAGACCTATATCAACTCCGAATATAATATTTTTGTGGCGGAAATCGCTTCCACCTGTAATGAATACCTGCTTATCAACCATCTGCTGGAAAAAGCGGAAAGTAAAGAAGAAAAGGCCTGGCTGCTCAATCATCTGCTGGATATGTTTAAGGGCACTCTGTTCCGCCAGACCATGTTTGCGGAATTTGAAAAAATTACCCACGAACAGGAAGCCGCCGGTGAAGCCTTAACCTGCGATACCCTTTGTGATACCTACCGGGATTTAAACCGCCTCTACTTCGGACCGGATATGGTTGTTGATGAAGAAATTTCCATGGAATGGGCCCGGATTCCTCATTTCTATACACCGTTTTATGTCTATCAATATGCCACCGGCATTTCCGCCGCCATCACCTTCGGCAGCCGGATACTTGCCAACGCACCGGATGCTCTGACAAATTACAAACGTTTCCTGAGGGGCGGATGTTCCATGGACTGCATGGATTTACTAAAATCCTGCGGGGTAGATATGACTTCGCCGGAACCGACGGAAGCCGCTTTGAGCGTTTTTGAAAACTGTCTGAAGCAGTTAGAAACCCTTTATTCGCAAATTGTTTGAAATTTCTCTTGATTTTTGAAATATTTCGTGAAATTTCACCAAATATAAATTTTTTCCGGATTTCTCATTGACTTTCAAAATATTAGGCTTATAATAAGACCCAGATTAAGGCAAGGGCGTCTTCGGATGGAAGTGATTTCCACCCCGAAGATGCTCTTTTTTTATTCTTCCAGAAAATTTATCTTACAGGAGGGAATCATTATGAAGAAATTGGAAATCATTATCAAGCCCGAAAAGCTTGAAAGCCTGAAAGCCATCCTCGATGACTGCAAAGCCAGCGGTGTCATGATTTCAAACATTATGGGCTACGGCAATCAAAGAGGTTATACACAAATCTACCGCGGCACCGCCTATTCCGTCAATCTTCTGCCGAAGGTGAAAGTGGAAACCGTCGTTCCGGCAGAAATTGCCGACGGCATTATCGAAAAAGTCGTCCGGCAGATTACAACCGGAACTTACGGCGATGGTAAAATTTTTGTTTATGATGTTGCCGATGCTGTGCGTATCCGTACCGGTGAACACGGAAAGGAAGCTCTCTAAAATACACTGCTTGCTATGTTGATTCAAAAAAGGAGGCCGCTTATTATGGAATATAACTTATTAGATATTGTATGGACAATGATCGCCGCATGCCTTGTATACTTTATGCAGGCCGGATTTGCTATGGTTGAAACCGGTTTTACCCGGGCAAAAAATGCAGGTAACATCGTTATGAAAAACATGATGGACTTTGTTATCGGTTCAATCGCCTTTTTCCTCGTTGGTTTTGGATTAATGTTCGGCCAGGGCAACGGCTTTATCGGATTATCCGGTTTCTTTAACCCTTACGGACTTCAATCTTCACTTCAGGAAGGGATCGGACTCGCACTTCCAATCGGTGTATTTATGATTTTTCACACCGTATTCTGCGCCACATCCGCAACGATCGTTTCCGGCGCTATGGCTGAACGGACAAAATTTGCCGCATATCTGGCATACAGTGCCTGCATCAGCATTTTCATCTATCCTGTCACAGGCCACTGGATTTGGGGCGGCGGCTGGTTATCCTCTATCGGATTCCACGACTTTGCCGGTTCCACAGCCGTACATTCTGTCGGAGGCTGGTGCGCTTTAATCGGCGCTGCCATTCTTGGACCGCGTATCGGAAAATACCGCTCAGACGGAAAACCGAACGCCATCCCCGGACATAACCTCCCATTAGGTGCTCTGGGAACATTTATCCTCTGGTTCTGCTGGTTTGGTTTTAACTGCGGTTCTACCACTGCTGCAACACCGCTTCTCGGCAATATCGCCATGACAACAAACCTGGCTGCCGCCGCATCAACACTTGTTGCCCTCTTCTTTACATGGATACGTTATGGAAAACCGGATATCTCTATGACCATGAACGGGGCCCTTGCCGGCCTGGTCGGTGTCACCGCCGGCTGCGATATCGTTTCCAACTACGGCGCTCTCGCCATCGGTGTTATCTGCGGTTTCGCTGTTGTCCTTGTCATCGAATTTGTCGACAGGGTCCTCAAAATTGACGACCCTGTCGGTGCCACCGGTGTTCACTGGGCCTGCGGTATGCTCGGAACAATTCTGACCGGTGTTTTCGCCAAAGATTCCGTCCTTGCAGAATACGGCATGAGCCGTATCCAGTTTATCGGTATTCAAATTCTGGGCGTTGCCGCTGTCGCCGCTTTCACTGCGGTCATGGCCTTCATCATCTTTAAGGTCATCGACAAAACCATTGGACTCCGTGTCACCGAACAGGAAGAACTGGACGGTCTGGACGGCCATGAACACGGCTCCAGCGCTTATGCGGATTTCCAGATTAAATTATAAACCTGCTTTTTTCCATTTTAATTGTAGATAATATAAAAAAGAAGAAAACCTGCTATC
>DBGCEW010000002.1:0-2945 GCA_048357495.1 Frisingicoccus sp. | reverse complement strand
ACATCGGCGAATAATATCCAACGCCTGAAGGGAATGTATGTACCCTACTGGCTATTTCATTTTGATACAAAGGTTGAAGTGGATGCAAAGGCAACGAATGTCCGTATTTTCCGACGGGGGGATTATGAAATAACGGAGACAGAATTTTATGATATCCATCGGGCTTATGAGCTTCAATACCAAAATATTCCCTATGATGCTTCGGAGAAATTGGCAGACGGGGAAATGGCCAAATTGGAACCCTTCAATTTCAATGAGCTGAAGTCTTTTGAGATGCCTTATCTGGCCGGGTTTGAGTCTTCAAGTTATGATTTGGATGATAAAGCCCTTGCACCGTCGGTGAAGGAGAAAGTATCCGGCTATGCCGGGGATTACGCACAGGGGGCAATTTCCGGCTATACGACGGTTAGTATGCAGCAGAAGTCTGTGGATTTTCTCCGGGAAGGGGAGGAATTTATCTATGTACCAATCTGGTTTGTGGAGTACAACTACCATGGAACGGTTTATAAGTTTATGATGAATGGACAGAATGGACGCATTGCCGGGGAACCTCCGGTAAGCCGGGCAAAAATAAATATATGGTGGGCCGGCATATCTGCCGCCTTATTTGTCCTGTCATTGATTGGTTCGCTGATATAGGAGAACTGTGATGGAGGTAAAGGTCATGAGAAAATGGTATACATATATAATGATTGCAGTTCTTGGAATTTTTGGATTCCTTGGTGTATTTGAACAGAGGGCTGTGGCCGGTGAGGCCCATCCGGGAATTTATGATGATGCGGGGCTGTTGAGTGATGAGGAAGAGGAGGCCCTGTCTTCAGAAATACAGACAATCGAAGCGGAAAAGACGTATCATGTGCTGGTTGTAACAACAGAGGATACACAGGGAAAGGATACAGCGGCCTATGCGGATGACTTTTTTGAGGAACATAACGGAGATGGTACAGCGGGATCAGGGATTTTATTCCTGATCGATATGCAGAATCGGCAGGTGTATATTTCAACCGGCGGCGAAACGGTTATCCGGGCATTTACAGATAAAAAGATTGACATGATGCTGGACCGGATTTATGAAGCGGTTTCCGCGGGAGAATATTATCAGAGCTGTGAGGTGTTTTTGGAGGAGGTTTCTTCTTGTGTGCCGGTGGAAGAAGGGAAGGAAACATCCGACGGCATTCCTGTATGGGTTCTGCTTCTGGGTTCCATTGTTATCGGAAGAGTTATTGTATTCTTTATGACACGGAGAAGGGGCGGAAAGGTGGTTGCCGGAGTAAATAATTATTTTGACGCAGGCGCAGCCCGGGAAATCATTCATGAAGACCGGTATATGAACCGGGTAATTACCAAAAGAAAAATCGAGAAGCATAACGATGATGACGGTCCGAAAAAAATGGGCGGAAGCTCTGTCCACCGGAGCTCCGGCGGAACGACTCATGGCGGCGGCGGCCGGGGTTTTTAAACCATGTGTTTTTATCCGGAATAGGTTTTGAGGATATCTTCGGCGACCGTTTTTTTGGAAACACAGCTATCCATCGCCTGCTTTTCAATATATCGATGGGCATCCGATTCGGTCATCTTTAATTGGTCGATGAGCAGCCATTTGGCCCGGTTGACGATGCGGATTTCCTGCATTTTATCCTCAATGGACATGGTTTTCTTTTCCAGCTTTCTGAGCCGTCTGAGGGTCGAAACCATCCAGTCAACGGACTGAAGAAAAAGGGATTTTGAAAGGGGTTTGGAAAGAACATAGACACCATGCTCAGCCACCTTATCATAGGTGGCTGTATAAAGTTCCGTCTTTACCAAAAGCAGTACGACCGTGCTTTTCTCATGACAGATGTCGATGGAAAAGCGAAGTCCGGCGTCATCAGGAAGGGGGGAATTGATAATTACGAAATCAAAGTTTCTTTCGAGAAGTACCCGCTTCGCAGAACTGATACTGCTTTCAAAACATATGGGTGCAAACTTGAAATCAGGCAGGAGGGAATGCAATGATGAATTCAGAGTTTGAGCGTTAGACACGATTAAAACGCTGTATACGGATTCTTTCAGATTCATTGAGTTCCCTCCTTTTATAGTTTTTTGAATCATTTTCCGGTACTGTATATATCAATAATCTGCTGAGGCAGCAGCTCCTGTATAAAAGAGCTGTTTTGCATCACTTCAATCGCCCTGTTCAGGGAGTCCGGCAGTGTTTTCAGTCGGTTCAGAATTTCAGGACCTGCGGTAAACAGGTTAATATCCACAGCCTCCGGAGGCATGCGCTTGTTTTGTATGCCATATAATCCGGCATAGATCATCAGTCCAAAGGCCAGATAAGGATTTGCTGTCGGGTCGGGAGAGCGAAGCTCGGCTCTCCGGAACTCCCCTACGGCGGCAGGAACACGAACAAGCTGGGACCGGTTTTCCGTGGACCAGGAGATATACTTTGGCGCCTTGCTGCTTCCGAAACGTTCGTAGGATTTTTCACTTGGATTTAAAAAAGCAGTCATATCGGCAACCTTTTCAAGGGTGCCGGCGATCAGATAGGGAAGGAGATCTTCCTTTGAGGCGCTCCGGGCGGATATATTAATATGCAGTCCGCTTCCCGGCTGATCCGAAAGCGGCTTCGGTGAAAAATCTGCACAGAGTCCGTTTCTGTCAGCCACTGTTTTGACCACCGTCTGAAACGTCATGGCGTTGTCGGCAGCGGAAAGGGGATCCGAATACCGGAAATCAATTTCATTTTGTCCGGGACCCTGTTCGTGATGGGAGCTCTCCGGACGAATGCCCATCTGTTCAAGGGTAAGACAGATTTCCCTTCGGACATTTTCGCCTTTATCCTCCGGGGCAATATCCATGTATCCCGCATGATCGTAGGGAATTTGAGTTGCCCGGCCATTTTCATCTAGGTTAAACAGATAAAATTCCATCTCGGCGCCGAAAGCAAACTCAATCCCCATATT
>DBGCEW010000001.1:0-3094 GCA_048357495.1 Frisingicoccus sp. | reverse complement strand
GATTAAAGAAACCTCTGTGTTCAGTGCAGTGGCGCTGGCAGATTTAATGTTTGTGACCAAAGATTTAATCGGTATTTATTATAAGACAGACGAGGCCCTGCTTATGCTGGTCATTGCCTATTTGATCATTCTTCTGCCGATATCGGCGATATGTGCAGTCGTTGAAAGGAGGGTGCGGTATGCAGAATACGGGAATTGAAGTTCTGGTTCAGGGAACAAATTTTTTAAGGCTCCTGGAAGGGCTTTGGGTGACCCTGAGAATTGCGCTGATATCCATGATCCTGTCTCTTTTCTTTGGATTTTTCCTGGGAATGATTATGAATGGACGGAATAAGATAATTAAAGGGATGTGCCGGATTTATCTGGAAACTGTGCGCATTATGCCCCAGCTTGTTTTGCTGTTTATTGTTTTTTTCGGTGCAGCGAAGCATCTGGATGTGAATGTGTCCGGAGAGCTGGCTGCAGTGATCGTCTTTGTTTTCTGGGGAACGGCGGAAATGGGCGATCTGGTGCGGAGTGGCCTTGCAGCGATACCGAAGCATCAGTATGACAGCGGTTACGGACTCGGGATGAAAAAAAGGCAGGTCTATGTTTATATTATTATGCCTCAGACAATTCGCCGTCTGATCCCATCGGCCATTAATCTGCTGACACGGATGATTAAGACCACATCGCTGGTGGTTTTGATCGGTGTCGTGGAAGTGGTCAAAGTGGGAAAGCAGATTATCGATGCATCACGATATACAACGCCGACGGCGGCTCTGTGGATATACGGAACAATTTTTATTTTATATTTTTGTATCTGTTTTCCCTTTTCCAGATTATCTGCCGTCTTGGAAAAGAAATTTGCGGATAATTAACCTTCGTAAGGTTTAAGAAATCGAGGTAAGTATGACAGAGAATATATTGGAAGTTAAAAATTTAAAAAAATCTTATGTGAAAGGAAATCCGGTACTGAAAGATATCTCTTTCTCAATAAAAAAGGGAGAAGTGGTAGTCATTGTGGGCCCTTCCGGCTGTGGGAAAAGCACCTTTCTTCGGTGTCTGAACCGGTTGGAGGATATCGATGAAGGGACCATGGAACTTTGCGGGAAACCTTATGAAAAAGAAGCGTGGCGCATTCATGAGTTCCGGGAAAAGGTAGGCATGGTTTTTCAGAGCTATGATTTGTTTCCAAATATGACGATTATGAACAATCTGCTTCTGGCACCTGTCAAAGTTCAGAAGCGAAGCCGGGGGGCGGTGGAACCGGAAGCAGAACAGTTGTTAAAAAGAGTCGGTTTGTTTGAGAAAAAAGACGACTATCCGAGACAGCTATCCGGCGGCCAGAAACAGCGGGCGGCGATTGTGCGGGCTCTGATGATGCATCCGGAAGTATTGCTTTTGGATGAGATTACAGCGGCCCTGGATCCGGAGATGGTCAGAGAAGTTCTTCAGGTTGTTCTTGAACTGGCAAAGGCGGGAATGACGATGATTATTGTTACCCATGAGATGGAATTTGCCAGGGCGGTTGCAGACCGGATCGTGTTTATGGACCGGGGAGAAATTGTGGAGGAAGGCAGCCCGGAAGCGTTTTTCCAACATTCTCAGACAGAACGGGCAAAACAATTTTTAAATAGTTTTCATTATGAGATGGTTAAAGCATCCGATGAAAGAATGGAGGAAATTCAATGAAAAAGAAAATTTTGGCAGTGATGCTGGCAGTGGGACTTATTACAGTGGGACTTACCGGATGTGCTGCGGAGGACGGCGGTGCAGGGAATGAAAAGACAGGAAAGGGGCGGACGCTGGAAGAAATCAGGGCCGATGGAAAAATAAAAATCGGTGTATTCAGTGACAAGAATCCTTTTGGTTATGTCGATGAAAATGGAGAGATTCAGGGATATGACGTTTACTTTGCAAAGCGTATCGGCAAAGACCTGCTCGGCAGCGAGTCGGCGGTAGAGTTTGTCTATGTGGAAGCGGCGAACCGGGTGGAATATTTGAAATCGGGGAAAGTAGATATTATTCTGGCAAATTTTACGGTAACGGATGAACGGAAAGAGCAGGTAGACTTTGCCCTGCCTTATATGAAAGTGGCTTTGGGGGTTGTTTCTCCGGACGAAGCCCTCATTACAGACGTAAATGCGCTGAAAGGGAAAAAATTGATCGTTGTTAAAGGGACTACGGCAGAAACCTATTTTACAGAAAATTATCCGGAAGTGAATCTGGTAAAATATGATGAATATCAGGAGGCCTATGATGCGCTGATTGACGGCAGAGGCGATGCCTTCTCTACGGACAATACAGAAGTTCTGGCCTGGGCTTTGCAGAATAAAGGATTTACAACGGGCATTGAGTCCCTTGGAAATGTAGATACGATTGCCCCGGCTGTCCAAAAGGGAAATGAAGAATTGCTGAACTGGCTTAATGATGAGATAAAGGCATTGGCAGATGAGCAGTTTTTCCATGGAGACTATGAGTCAACTTTAAGAAAAGTGTATGGAGACAGTGTTTCGCCGGAAAACATTGTGGTTGAAGGCGGTGTTGTGGAATAGAATCGTCGGTGGGTTTAACTTTGTGAGAAAGTTAAACCCACATTTTTTTGTTAGAGTATCCGGAGGCGGCAGGGCAGTACAGGGGATGACAGAACTTTGAAAAGGTGTTATTATGTTATTTATATGTTAAAAAGTATATAGAAAATCACAGAGTAAGAAGATGATATTTAATGAAAGAAAAACAGGAAGCCCGTTATGAAATCGATATGTGCAGCGGACCTGTTTTAAGGAAGATGCTTGCTTTTGCGGTGCCGTTGGTATGTTCCAGTGTGCTGCAGCTATTGTTTAATGCGGCAGACATCGTCGTCGTCGGCCGGTTTGCCGGAGACAATTCTCTGGCAGCGGTAGGATCGAATACGTCTTTGATCAACCTGCTGACAAATCTGTTTATCGGCTTGTCCATCGGTGCGAATGTTCTGACGGGAATCTGCTATGGGGCAAAAAGGGAAAAGGACTTGAGGGAGACGGTACATACATCGATGCTTTTAAGTATATTCAGCGGTATTTTTCTGGCAGTGGGCGGTTTCTTTCTGGCGCGCCGGATACTGGTGTGGATG